>NZ_JBEXNT010000035.1:0-48958 GCF_040611255.1 Kitasatospora sp. NPDC002965
TGGCACGCTGTTGAGTTCTCAAGGAACGGACACTTCCTTCAGGCGGCTTTCACACCGGCCCTCCGGGCGCTTCGTTCTTTCGTGTTTCCAGCTTAGCAGATCCGTTTGCCAGTTCTTAACCGGCGCTTTTCGTATCTGAAACCTGGCGTTAACCGTCGTCTCGCGGCGACTCGACCAACCATAGCGGGTCGTCCGCCGGAGCGCGAATCGGGCCGCGCCGGCCGTCACCCGGTCGGAGGAGTGATTTGTTGCTCTCGCGAGCATATACAGCAATGGTCCCGATTCGCCAAGATGCCTGTAGAGTGCGGCGCATCGGCCAAGAGGACTAGACCACCAGCGGTCGGCAAGATGACCGGCTGGTGAGGGCGGACAGGCAGGTCACTTCGCCTGGGAATGTCAGCTGATGTCCGAAGTTGACATGATTTAGGCTTCAGACGATCACTGCGCTCGATCATCCTGCCGCTGTTCGCGGCCGCTCGCCTGTAGTGCGCACTTGGGAGGCTCAACCATGACCACTGTGATGTCGCCGCTGACCGGCAAGGTCGTCGGGCTCGCCGGCGTGCCGGACCCCGTCTTCTCGGGCGCGATGGTCGGTCCGGGCACCGCGATCGACCCGGTCCGTCGCCCGACCGAGGCCGTCGCCCCGGTGGACGGCGTGGTCGTATCCATGCACCCGCACGCGTTCGTCGTCGTGGACGCGGACGGCCACGGCGTGCTGACCCACCTGGGCATCGACACCGTCCAGCTCAACGGCGAGGGCTTCGAGCTCCTCGTCAACAAGGGTGACACCGTCACCCGCGGCCAGGCCGTCATCAAGTGGGACCCGGCCGCCGTCGAGGCCGCCGGCAAGTCGCCGATCTCGCCGATCGTCGCGCTCGAGGCCTCGGCCGACGCGCTGGGCGACGTCCGCGAGGACGGGGAGGTCGCCGTCGGCGACGCCCTGTTCAACTGGAGCTGACCCCTCTCTACCTTCCCGACAGATCCGCCCCTCCGCACCGGACGGGGCGGCCCGGCACACAGCGGTACCCGGCGGGGCCGCTTCCCTCAGCGGAGACATACATGGAGAAGACGCTGCGCGGCGTGGGTGTCAGCCACGGGGTCGCGATCGGCCAGGTGCGGCACATGGGTACGGCGGTGCTGGAGCCGCCGGCCACCCAGATCCCCACCGAGGACGCCCCGCGTGAGCAGGCCCGCGCCCAGGCGGCCGTCGAGGCGGTCGCCGCGGACCTGATCGCCCGCGGCAACCTGGCCGGTGGCGAGGCGCAGGCCGTCCTCGAGGCTCAGGCCCTGATGGCGCAGGACCCGGAGCTGATGGCCGACGTCGCCCGCCGGATCACCGTCGGCAGCAGCGCCGAGCGCGGTGTCTACGACGCGTTCGCCGCCTACCGCGCGCTGCTGGCCTCGGCCGGGGACTACCTCGCGGGCCGGGTCGCCGACCTCGACGACGTGCGGAACCGCATCGTGGCGCGCCTGCTGGGCGTGCCGATGCCGGGCGTCCCGGACAGCGACGAGCCGTACGTGCTGTTCGCCCGGGACCTCGCGCCGGCCGACACCGCGCTGCTCGACCCGACGCTGGTGCTCGGCTTCGTGACCGAGGAGGGCGGGCCGACCAGCCACAGCGCCATCCTCGCGCGGGCCATGGGTGTACCGGCCGTGGTCGCGCTCCCGGGAGCGGCCGACGTCGCCGAGGGCACCGTCGTCGCCGTCGACGGCAGCTCGGGCAACGTGCTGGTCGAGCCGACCGAGGAGAAGCAGGAGGAGCTTCGCCGGAGCGCCGCCGAGCGCAAGGCCGCGCTGGCCGCCTCCTCCGGTCCGGGCCAGACCCTGGACGGGCACAAGGTCCCGCTGCTCGCCAACATCGGTGGACCCGCCGACCTGCCGGCCGCGCTGGAGGCCGGCGCGGAGGGCGTCGGCCTGTTCCGGACCGAGTTCCTCTTCCTGGACGACTCGGCGAAGGCGCCCAGCGAGGAGAAGCAGGTCGAGGCGTACCGCAAGGTGCTGGAGGCGTTCCCGGAGGGCCGGGTCGTGGTCCGGGCGCTGGACGCGGGCGCGGACAAGCCGCTGGACTTCCTGACCCCGGCGGACGAGCCGAACCCCGCGCTCGGTGTGCGCGGTCTGCGGACACTGCTGGAGCACCCGGAGGTCATGCAGACCCAGCTGCGTGCGCTGGCCACGGCGGCCGAGGGCCTGCCGGTGCACCTTGAGGTGATGGCCCCGATGGTGGCCGACCGCAAGGACGCCAAGGACTTCGCCGACGCGTGTCGTGAGGCGGGGCTCAACGCCAAGTTCGGCGCGATGGTCGAGATCCCGTCGGCGGCGCTGCGGGCGCGTTCGATCCTCCAGGAGGTCGAGTTCCTCTCGCTGGGGACCAACGACCTCGCCCAGTACGCCTTCGCCGCCGACCGGCAGGTCGGCGCGCTGGCCCGGCTGCAGGACCCGTGGCAGCCTGCGCTGCTGGACCTGATCGCGTTCTCCGCCGAGGCCGCCGCCGCGGCCGGCAAGAGCTGCGGCGTCTGTGGCGAGGCGGCCTCCGACCCGCTGCTGGCCGTGGTGCTGACCGGTCTCGGGGTGACCAGCCTGTCGATGGGCGCGGCGTCGATCCCCTACGTGCGCACCACGCTGGGCAAGTACACGCTGGCGCAGTGCCGCCGGGCCGCCGAGGCCGCCCGTGCGACGGACAGCGCCGACGAGGCGCGGGCAGCGGCGCAGCAGGTGCTGTCCGGCGAGTAGCCGGACAGGCGGTCGCGACCGCGCGTTCCTCCGGAGAAGGGGCCCTTCCACCGTGGCGGTGGAGGGGCCCCTTCGGCGTGTCCGGGAGGGTGGCGGGGATGCGCCGGGGGCCGGCGTACCGGCTACCCGGCCCGGCGGTCGCGGCGGAGCTGCTCGAAGAATCGCAGGTGGTCGAGGTTGTCGACGGAGCCGGGGTTGACGGCCTGGTCGAGCGGGGTGCCGGAGAGCAGGCGCTTGACCGGGACCTCGATGCGCTTGCCGGTGAGGGTGTGCGGCAGGCCGCGGACGGCGATGACCTCGTCGGGGACGTGGCGCGGGGAAAGTTCGGTCCGCAGCGCGACGCGGATGCGGCCGACGAGGGCGTCGTCGAGTTCGGCGCCGGGGGCCAGGACCACGAAGAGCGGCATCCAGTAGCCGCCGTCGGGCTCCTCCAGGCCGATGACCAGGGACTCGGCGATCTCGGGGAGGCGCTCGACGACCTCGTAGATGTCGGACGAGCCCATCCGGACGCCCTGCCGGTTGAGGGTGGAGTCGGAGCGGCCGTGGATGACCACGGTGCCGCGCGAGGTGACGGTGATCCAGTCGCCGTGGCGCCAGACTCCGGGGTACGTGTCGAAGTAGCTGTCGTGGTACCGGGTGCCCTCGGGGTCGTTCCAGAAGCCGGTGGGCATCGACGGGATGGGCTTGGTGACGACGAGTTCGCCGACCTCGTCGGTGTGCGGGTGCCCCTGGACGTCCCAGGACTCGACGGCGGCGCCGAGGCACGGGGCCTGGATCTCGCCGAGGTACACCGGGAGGGTGGGGACGCCGCCGACGAAGCAGGAGCAGACGTCGGTGCCGCCGCTGACGGAGGCGAGCCAGACGTCCTCCTTGACCTCGTCGTAGATCCAGCGGAAGCCGTCCGGCGGCAGCGGGGATCCGGTGGTGCCGATGCACCGGACGGCGGAGAGGTCGAGATCGTGGCCGGGCCGGAGTTCGGCCTTGCGGCCGGCGATGACGTAGGCCGCGGAGGTGCCGAGGACGGTGGCGCCGGTGCGGGCGGCGACGGACCAGAAGGCGCCGGTGTCGGGGTGTCCGGGGCTGCCGTCGTAGGTGACGATCGTCGAGCCGACGAGGAGGCCGGCGACGAGGAAGTTCCACATCATCCAGCCGGTGGAGGTGTACCAGAGGAAGCGGTCCTCGGGGCCGAGGTCGAGGTGGAGGCCGGCCTGCTTGAGGTGCTCGACGAGGATGCCGCCCTGGCTCTGGACGATGGCCTTGGGCAGGCCGGTGGTGCCGGAGGAGTAGAGGACCCAGAGCGGGTGGTCGAACGGGACCGCCTCGAAGACCGGCTCGACGTCGCCGGCGACCAGGTCGTCCCAGTGCAGCGCGCCCTCGGGCGCGGGGGCTCCGAGCAGGGGGACGTGGACGACGGTGCGCAGCGAGGGGAGTTCGCGGCGGAGCTCGGCGACGACGTCGGTGCGGTCGTGGTCCTTGCCGCCGTAGTGGTAGCCGTCGACGGCGAACAGGACGACGGGCTCGATCTGCTGGAGGCGGTCGAGGACGCTGCGGGCGCCGAAGTCCGGGGCGCAGCTGGTCCAGACGGCGCCGACGGCCGCGGTGGCGAGGAGGGCGACGGCGGCCTGCGGGATGTTGGGCAGGTAGGCGCCGACGCGGTCGCCGGGGCGGACGCCGCGCGCGCGGAGGGCGGCGGCGAGGGAGCCGACCTGGCGGCGGAGTTCGGCCCAGGTGAGGGTGACGGGCTGTTCGGTGGTCTCGTCGAGGTGGAGGACGGCCGGCTTGTCGGCGTTGGCCCGGTCCTCGCCGTGGCGGAGGGCGTGCTCGGCGTAGTTGAGTTTGCGGCCGGGGAACCAGCGGGCGCCGGGCATGGCGGGGTCGGCCAGGACGCCGAGCGGTTCGTCGGTGCCGGCCTCGGTGGTGAGCCGGACGTCGAACCACTGGGTGACGGCCGTCCAGAAGCGGTCGAGGTCCTCGACGGACCAGGCGTGCAGGGCGGCGTAGCGGGCGGCGGCCTCGGCGTCGGAGGCGGTGGGAGCGAGCGGTGCGGCCGGGGCGTCGTGGTGCTGGGCGGCCCAGGCCTGGAAGGCCACGATCCCGGTGCTGGCGGCGCGAGCGGGGGTGGGGCGCCAGAGCGGCTGGTCCTGGGGTGGAGTGCTCACGGTGGTGGTCTCCCGGCCGGTGGTAAGGACGGGGCTGCTCGTGGCAGGGCCCGCGTCCGGTTGGGGGCTGTCGGTGCAGACCCTGCCACGTGATCGGCCGGTGCGCCAGGGTCTGCCCGGCGCGGTCAGGCCCTGGTCAGGGGCGGGTGAACTCCCCGTCGTACCAGGAGCGGGAGACGCGGGTGTGGAAGGGGAAGGCGAGCGGGGTGTCCGGGGTGGAGAGCTGCCAGCCGTCGGTCTCCTCGGTGGGCACGGAGGCCGGGAGTTCGGTGAGCGGGCGGGCCGGGAGCAGGCCGAAGAGGCAGAGGAAGCCGCCGTGGGTGTCGGAGTCGGTGGCGACCAGGGTGATGTCGACGGCGTCGGCGAGGATGCCCGTCTCCTCGCGGAGCTCGCGGACGCAGGCCTGCTGCCAGCTCTCGCCGTAGTCGACGTAGCCGCCGGGGAGGGCGAGCTCGCCGTACCCGGGCTCGATGGTGCGGCGGATGACGATGAGGCCGGCGGCGGTGTCGTCCTGGGTGACGGGGAGGAGGGTGACGACGACCGGGAGCGGATTGCGGTAGCTGATCTCGGTGCACTGCGGGCAGACGCGGGGCCAGCCGTCGGTACCGGGCGGGTAGAGGGTGCCGCAGAAGTGGCAGTGGGAGTTGGGGCGGTGGCGCACCGTGCCGGCCTCGTGAATCGTCATGGCCGGATGCTAGTGGGGGCCGGCCGGAGGCGGGGCCCGGTCAGTGGATCCGCTCCCCCGCCTCTTCCTCCCGGGCGGGTCGGAGGAGGGCCGGGTGGAGGAGGCGGGCGTCGCCGGAGCGGTAGGTACGGGCGCGCGGGCCGCCGCGGGCGCCGCCGTGCTTGGTGGTGGTGCCGGTGCCTTCGACGAAGCCGGGGACGGAGAGCACCTTGCGGTGGAAGTTGCCGGGGTGGAGCTTCTCGTCCCAGACGGCCTCGTAGACGGCGCGCAGCTCGGGGATGGTGAAGTCGTGCTGGAGGAAGGCGGTGGCCAGCGGGCTGTACTCGATCTTGGCGCGGGCGCGGTCGAGTCCGTCCGCGAGGATGCGGGCGTGGTCGAAGGCCAGGGCGATCGGGGCCGCGGCGCCCGGCCGGGCGCCGCCCCGGCAGGCGTAGCCCGGATCGAGGGCGGCGTCGAGGGCGGCGTCGGCGGGACCGCTCGGTGCGGGTCCGGCCGTCTCCGTCGCCCGGATGTGGGTGCCGGTGCACCTGCCGACGCCACCCCCGTGGGTGTCGGCGGGTGCACCGGCGGTCTCGGACCGGCCGGGCGGCCGGAGGTCCAGGTCGGTGACGGGGTGCCAGGCGGCTCGTGCCGCGTCCGTACCGGCCTGCGGGTCGGGCAGATCGGGGGCGAAGGCCAGGTAGGCGACGCCGACCACGTGCATGCGCGGGTCGCGGTCGGGGGCGCCGTAGGTACCGAGCTGTTCGAGGTGGATCCGGCTGAGCGCGGCCGCGGCCTCGACCGTGCCGTGCAGGCCGGTCTCCTCGGCGAGCTCGCGGGCGGCGGCCTCGTCGAGGCTCTCCTCGCCGGCGCGCAGGAAGCCGCCGGGCAGCGCCCAGCGGCCCTGGTAGGGCGGCAGGGCGCGCTCGACCAGCAGGACGTGCAGGCAGCCGTGGCGCAGGGTCAGGGCGACGACGTCGACCGTGACGGCGACCGGGGTGTACGCACGGGGGTCGTAGGAGGCGAGCCACTCCTGCTCGGCGGCCGTGCGGCCCGGGGTGTCGGGTGGGGTGGTCACGGCGCGCTCCTCTCCACTCACGGTGCGTGCCCGTCCTTCTCGGAATGAGCACAACGTAGCGATCCTTTGCCTCTGCGGCAAATGATTTTCCGGGGATCCGGGGACCGCTCTGCTTCTAGGGTGTGACCAGGAGCTTCGTCGCGAGGAGGCCGTCATGCCCAGCACTCCCCCGTCGGACTTCGCCACGGCCCTGGCGGCCGGCCCCCTGGTGCTGGACGGCGGGCTGTCCGACCAGTTGGCGGCGGCCGGCCACGACCTGGCGGACGGGCTGTGGTCGGCCCGGCTGCTGCTGGACGCGCCGGAGGCGGTGCGGGCGGTGCACCGGGCGTACTTCGAGGCGGGGGCCGAGGTCGCGATCACGGCGAGCTACCAGGCGAGTTTCGAGGGCTTCGCCCGGCGCGGGGTGGGCCGGGCCGGGGTGGCGCGGCTGCTGGCGCTCGGCGTGGAGCTGGCCCGGGAGGCGGCCGAGGGTCTGCCCGGCCGGCGGCGCTGGGTGGCGGCGTCGGTGGGTCCGTACGGCGCGGTGACCGCGGACGGCTCGGAGTACCGGGGACGGTACGGGCTGAGCACGGCCGAGCTGGAGGCGTTCCACCGGCCCCGGCTGGAGGCCCTGGCGGCGGCCGGGCCGGACGTGCTGGCACTGGAGACGGTGCCGGACGCCGACGAGGCCCGGGCCCTGCTGCGGGCGGTGCGCGGCCTGGGGGTGCCGGTCTGGCTGTCGTTCAGCGTGGCGGGCGGGCGCACCCGGGCGGGGCAGCCGCTGGCGGAGGCGTTCGCACCGGCGGCGGAGGCGGACGAGGTGGTGGCCGTGGGGGTGAACTGCTGCGCGCCGCAGGAGGTGGACGGGGCGGTGGCGCTGGCGGCGCGGGTGACCGGCAAGCCGGTCGTGGTGTACCCGAACAGCGGCGAGGGCTGGGACGCCGCGGCGCGGGACTGGACCGGCGGTCCGACCTTCGCGGCGGAGCGGGTGGCCGGCTGGCTGTCGGGCGGGGCGCGGCTGGTGGGCGGCTGCTGCCGGGTGGGGCCGGCGCAGATCCGGGAGCTGGCCGCCGAGGTGGCCCGCGTCCGGCCCTGAGGCCGGGCGGAGGGCCGGCCCCGCGGCCGGGGCGCGCCGGGACCGATCCGGGACGGCCCGGGACGGGTCGGAGGCGCGGGGGTTACCGAGGGGGAAGGTGCACGGACCGGGCACGGCCTGGCAGACTCGTGCCCGTTACCACTGCGGTCGACATTGTCGACCGCCTGTCAGCCCGGAGGTACACATGCCCGGCCCGATCCAGTCGCTCTCCCGGGCCGCCGCGATCATGCGCCTGCTGGCCGGCGGCGAGCGCCGCCTGGGCCTGTCCGAGGTCGCGACGGCGCTGGGCCTGGCCAAGGGGACGGCGCACGGCATCCTGCGCACCCTCCAGCAGGAGGGTTTCGTGGAGCAGGACCCGGAGAGCGGCAAGTACCAGCTGGGCGCGGAGCTGCTGCGGCTCGGCCAGAGCTACCTGGACGTGCACGAGCTGCGCGCGCGGGCCCTGGTGTGGGCGGACGACCTGGCCAGGGCGGCCGGGGAGACCGTCTACCTGGGTGTCCTGCACCACCAGGGTGTGCTGATCGTGCACCACGTCTTCCGGCCGGACGACACCCGGCAGGTGCTGGAGGTCGGCTCGATGCAGCCGCTGCACTCCACCGCGCTGGGCAAGGTCCTGCTGGCGTACGACCCGGTGGCGCGCGGCGAGCTGGGCGACGGGCCGTACGAGCCGTACACGGCGCGGACGCTGACCTCGGCGGCCGACGTGGACGCCGAGGCGGCGCTGACCCGCGAGCGCGGCTGGGCGGACGCGGTCGAGGAGACCTGGGAGGGCGTGGCCTCGATCGGCGCACTGATCCAGGACCGGCGGCGCAACCCGGTCGGCGCGGTCTGCGTCAACGGCCCGGTGGAGCGGGTCTGCGAGGACGGCTTCGTGAAGCCGTCGCTGGTCGCGTCGGTGCGCAGCGCCGCGCGGGCGATCTCCCGGGACCTGGGCGCCGGCCGGTTCTGACCCGGGGTGCCGGGGCGCCGCCCCGGATGCACGACGTTCACGCTGAGGCGCGGACAGGCGAGTCGCCTGTCCGCGCCTTACCGTTTTGTCCAAAATTGCGACTATCCAGTCGATGACGCCGGGTAGCGGACCGAGCCAAGGGTCACAGCTGCGTAACCCGGCCTTGACGTGAGGGCGACCCGGGGAGGAAGCTTCCGCATGACGGTCGACATTGTCGAACGATGGCCGTGCGAAACGATCCCACAGAGCGCTCACCCGCCCCCCGATCGCCCGGCCCCTGCCCCCACCCGCACCTCCGGGCCATATGGACAAGGGAGTCTTTGTGTCCGCGTTCTCCAACGGCGACATCTTCGTCGGCGAAACCCTCGGCACCGCAGCGCTGATACTTCTCGGCGGCGGCGTCTGTGCCGCCGTGACGCTCAAGAAGTCGAAGGCCCTCAACGCCGGCTGGCTGGCGATCACCTTCGGCTGGGGCTTCGCGGTGATGATCGCCGCCTACATGTCGGCCCCGAAGTCCGGCGCGCACCTGAACCCGGCGGTCACCCTGGCCCTCGCGGTGGACAGCGGCGACTGGAGCACGGTCCCGCTCTACCTCGGCTCCCAGCTGCTCGGCGCGATGATCGGCGCCGTCTTCGTGTGGCTCACCTACCTCGGCCAGTTCCAGGCCAACCAGGAGCCCACCCTCGGTATCTTCTCGACCGGCCCCGAGATCCGGAACCCGGTCCAGAACCTGCTCACCGAGATCATCGGTACCTTCGTGCTCTGCCTGGGCATCCTCACCCAGGGCCTCACCAAGGGCCTCGGCCTCTCCGGCACCGGCATCCTGATCGTCGCCTTCACCGTGGTCGGCATCGGCCTGTCGCTCGGCGGCCCGACCGGGTACGCCATCAACCCGGTCCGCGACCTGGGTCCGCGCATCGTCCACGCGCTGCTGCCGATCCCGAACAAGGGCGGCTCCGACTGGTCCTACGCCTGGATCCCGGTGGTCGGCCCGGTCATCGGCGGCCTGCTCGCCGGCGGCCTGTACCACGTGGCGTTCTGACGCCCCCGGGTTTCCACCCGGCCCGAGCACGGGGACTGACCTGAGAGTCAGGCCCACCCACCCCCGAATTCCGCTGAACGAGCCGAGGACCCTCATGACCTCCACTGGCACTGGCAACTACATCGCCGCGATCGACCAGGGCACCACCTCCAGCCGTTGCATCATCTTCGGCGCGGACGGCCGGATCGTCTCCGTCGACCAGCAGGAGCACCGGCAGATCTTCCCGCAGCCGGGCTACGTCGAGCACGACGCCGCCGAGATCTGGACCCGGGTGCAGTCGGTCGTCCGCGGCGCGCTGGAGAAGGCCGGACTGACCAAGGACGACATCCGCGCGATCGGCATCACCAACCAGCGCGAGACCACCGTCCTGTGGGACCGCCACACCGGCGAGCCGGTCCACAACGCGCTCGTGTGGCAGGACACCCGGACCGAGGCCCTCTGCCGCGAGCTGGGCCGCAACGTCGGCCAGGACCGCTTCCGCCGCGAGACCGGCCTCCCGCTGGCCAGCTACTTCGCCGGCCCGAAGATCCGCTGGCTGCTGGACAACGTCGAGGGCCTGCGCGAGCGCGCCGAGGCCGGCGACATCCTGTTCGGCACCATGGACACCTGGGTCATCTGGAACCTCACCGGTGGTGTCGAGGGCGGCAAGCACGTCACCGACGTGACCAACGCCAGCCGCACCATGCTGATGAACCTCCAGTCGCTGGCCTGGGACGAGAAGATCGCCGAGTCGATGGGCGTGCCGATGGCCGTCCTCCCGGAGATCCGCTCCTCCGCCGAGGTCTACGGCGAGGCCGTCGGCGACCTGGCCGGCGTGCCGGTCGCGGCGGCGCTCGGCGACCAGCAGGCCGCGCTGTTCGGCCAGACCTGCTTCAACGAGGGCGAGGCCAAGTCGACCTACGGCACCGGCACCTTCCTCCTGCTGAACACCGGCGAGAAGATCGTCAACTCGTACCACGGCCTGCTGACCACCGTCGGCTACCGGATCGGCGACCAGAAGCCGGTCTACGCGCTGGAGGGCTCGATCGCCGTCACCGGCTCGCTCGTCCAGTGGCTGCGGGACCAGCTCGGCATCATCTCGACCGCCGCCGAGATCGAGACCCTCGCCAACACCGTCGAGGACAACGGCGGCGCCTACTTCGTACCGGCCTTCTCCGGCCTCTTCGCCCCGTACTGGCGCTCCGACGCCCGCGGTGTGATCGCCGGCCTCACCCGGTACGTCACCAAGGGCCACCTGGCCCGGGCCGTCCTGGAGGCCACCGCCTGGCAGACCCGCGAGGTCGTCGACGCCATGCAGAAGGACTCCGGCGTCGAGCTCACCGCCCTCAAGGTCGACGGCGGCATGACCAGCAACAACCTGCTCATGCAGAACATCGCCGACGTCCTGGACGCCCCGGTCGAGCGCCCGTACGTGGCCGAGACCACCGCCCTCGGTGCCGCCTACGCGGCCGGTCTGGCGGTCGGCTTCTGGAACGACCTCGACACCCTGCGGGCCAACTGGCACCGCGCCGCCGAGTGGACCCCGCGCATGGACGAGGCCACCCGGGAGCGCGAGTACAAGAAGTGGCTCAAGGCCGTCGAGCGCACCATGGGCTGGGTGGAGGAGGACGAGAACAACTGATCGCGAAGCCGGTCGGGGCAGCAGCCCCGGCCGGCCCGCTCCCGTTTCACCGGCCCGCCGCACCGGGCCGACCCGGCCTCTCCCCAGGGGCCGTACGCACACCGAGAGGAGTAACGGCGCAGCCCGACCCGCGCGCCGTACACACACCATGGCAACCATCCCGACCCTGGGCGCCGAGCGCTCCGCCGGCCACACCGCATCCCGTGCCGAGACCCGCGAGCTGCTGGGCAAGGCCACCTACGACCTGCTGGTGATCGGGGGCGGCATCCTCGGCACCGCCGTCGCCTGGACGGCCTCCCAGGCCGGTCTGAAGGTCGCCATGGTCGACGCCGGCGACTTCGCGGGCGCCACCTCCAGCGCCTCCTCCAAGCTGGTCCACGGCGGTCTGCGCTACCTGCAGACCGGCGCGGTCAAGCTGGTCGCCGAGAACCACAAGGAGCGCCGCGCGCTCGCCACCGACGTCGCCCCGCACCTGGTCAACCCGCTGACCTTCTTCGTGCCGGTCTACAAGGGCGGCCCGCACAGCGCGCCCAAGCTCGGCGCCGGCGTCTTCCTGTACTCCGCGCTCTCCGCCTTCCGCGACGGCATGGGCCGGGTCTCCACCGCCGCGCACGCCGCCCAGCAGGTGCCCGCGCTGCGCAGCGAGGGCCTGCGCTCGGTCGCCGTCTACGGCGACCACCAGATGAACGACTCGCGCGTCGCGGTGATGACGGTGCGCGCCGCCGTCGACGCCGGCGCGGTCGTGCTGAACCACGCCGAGGTCACCGGCCTGCGCTTCACCGGCAGCCGGGTCACCGGCGCCGAACTGCGGGACCGCCTGGACGGCACCGAGTTCGGGGTCGACGCCCGCCTGGTGCTCAACGCCACCGGCCCGTGGGTCGACCACCTGCGCAAGATGGAGGACGCCGGCGCCGCGCCGTCGATCCGCCTCTCCAAGGGCGCCCACGTCGTCGTCAAGCGCCGCGCCCCGTGGCGTGCCGCGCTGACCATCCCGATCGACAAGTACCGCGTCTCCTTCGCCATCCCGTGGGAGGACCACGTCCTGCTCGGCACCACCGACGAGGAGTACACGGGCGACCCGCAGGACGTCCGGGCCACCGAGGCGGACATCGACCAGATCATGGGCGAGGCCGCGCACGCCATCCGCGACGAGCACCTCGACCGCGACCTGATCACCTACTCCTTCGCCGGCCTGCGGGTGCTGCCCGGCGGCCCGGGCGACACCGCCGCGGCCAAGCGCGAGACGGTCGTCACCGAGGGCAGGGGCGGCATGCTGTCGGTCGCCGGCGGCAAGTGGACCACCTACCGGCACATCGGCCGGACGGTGCTGGAGAAGCTGGCGCACGTGCCCGGCACCTCCCTCGGCGAGGACATGTCCCCGATCGCCCCGACCGTCCCGCTGCCGGGCGTCGGCGCGCCGAACGCCGTCGCGCACCGCCTGCTGATCGACCGCGAGCCGGGCTCCCGGATGGAGCCGCTGGTCGCCAAGCACCTGGCGAGCCACTACGGCACGCTCTCCTTCGAGATCGCCCGCATGATCGACGAGAACCCGGAGCTCGGCCGGCCGATCCACGAGGACGGGCCGGACGTCTGGGCGCAGGTCGCCTACGCGGCCGACAGCGAGTGGGCGTACACCGTGGACGACGTGCTGCGCCGCCGCACCACGATGACCGTCCGCGGCCTGGACACCCCGGAGATCCGCACCGAGGTCGAGGCGTTCCTGGGCAAGCGCCAGGGCAAGTAGCGCCACGGCGCAGCCGTGCCGGGCGGGCACCCCAGGGCTGGGGGGTGCCCGCCCTCCGGCGTGCCGGGGCGGCGCCACGGCCGGGGGCTCCGCAACCTTGCCACCACGCCGTCGCGGTCGTGCGCACACGGTGCGTCACGATCGGATCCACGCCCGGCCCGGGGGAAGGAGCTGACGCTCCGCCCGGACGGGAAGGGCGGGAAGGGCGGGGAGGACGGCTGGCGGGTGCTGCTGAAGTGACCTCCCGAACGTGACGGGCGGGCGCTCCCCCTGGGGAACGCCCGCCCGTCCGTCGTTTCCGCGGACCGTCCGTCCGCCGTCCCGGGGTACCGCTACCGGGGCTAGATGATCAGGCTGAGCGGCATGATCAGCGCGATCGCGACGACCGAGATCACCGTCTCCATCACCGACCAGGACTTCAGGGTCTGGCCGACGCTCATCCCGAAGTACTCCTTCACCAGCCAGAAGCCGGCGTCGTTGACGTGCGAGAAGAAGAGCGAGCCGGCGCCGATCGCCAGGACCAGCAGGGCCGCGTGGGTCGAGGACATGTCGGCGGCCAGCGGGGCGACGATGCCGGCCGCGGTGATGGTGGCCACCGTCGCGGAGCCGGTCGCGAGCCGGATCAGGACGGCGATCAGCCAGCCGAGCAGCAGCGCCGAGATGTGCCACCTGGCCGACCACTCGCTCACCGCGTTGCCGACGCCCACGTCGATCAGGGTCTGCTTGAAGCCGCCGCCCGCACCGACGATGAAGACGATGCCGGCGATCGGGCCGAGCGACCTGCCGACCGTGTCGGAGATCCGGTCGCGGTCGAAACCGGCCGCCCGGCCGAGGGTGACCATGCCGAGCAGGGTCGCGGCGAGCAGGGCGATCAGCGGCGAGCCGATGAAGTCGAACACCCGCTGCGGCAGCGCCTTCGGGTCGTCGACCACGACGTCGGCCAGCGCCTTGCCGAGCATCAGCACCACCGGCAGCAGGATGGTCGCCAGGACGGCGCCGAAGGACGGCGTGCGCTCCGGCCGTTCGACGGCTCCCTCCGGGGCGGTGTTCTCCGGGATCTCCAGCGGGCCGACCCAGCGCTCGGCGACCCGTGCGAACAGCGGGCCGGCGACGATCAGCGTCGGAACGGCGATCAGCAGGCCGAGGGCCAGGGTGATGCCGAGGTCGGCCTTCAGCGCGTCGACGGCGACCAGCGGGCCCGGGTGCGGCGGCACCAGGCCGTGCAGGACCGAGAGGCCGGCCAGGGCCGGGATGCCGATCCGCATCAGCGGGACGTTGCCCCGGCGCGCCACCAGCAGCACGATCGGGATCAGCAGGACGACACCGACCTCGAAGAAGAGCGGCAGACCGAGCACGGCCGCGATCAGCGCCATGGCCCAGGGCAGCGCCTTCGGGCCGGAGCGGGCCAGCACGGTGTCGGCGATGATGTTCGCCCCGCCCGAGTCGGCGAGCAGCTTGCCGAGCATCGCGCCCAGGCCGATCAGCAGTCCGACGCCCGCCACGGTGGCGCCGAAGCCCGTGGAGAAGCTGCCGAGCAGCTTGTCGAACGGCGCGCCCGCGACGGCCGCCAGCAGCCCCGAGCCGAGGGTGAGGGCCAGGAACGGGTGCAGCTTGAACCTGGTGATCAGCAGCACGATGGCGCCGATGCTGAGCAGCACCGCGATCAACAGCCTGAGGTCGCTGTCGGTGTGCGGCAGGGCCGGTGCGGCGGCCGCGAGGAGGGTGGTCACGCGAGGTCTCCATTGACGGGCCGCAGCAGCGCCACGGCCTTCTCGACGAGGTCTTCGGGGGACGGGCCGACGTCCAGGGCGGCGCCCCGCTCGTCCGGACCGAGGGGTTCCAGGGCCGCGTACTGCGAGTCGAGCAGCGACGTCGGCATGAAGTGGCCGGTGCGGTGGGCGAGCCGGTCCCCGACCAGCTCGTGACCGCCGCTGAGGTGCAGGAACCAGGCGTCCGGGCAGGCCTCGCGGAGGGTGTCGCGATAGCCGTGCTTCAGCGCCGAGCAGGTGACCACACCGCCGGTGCCGGCCTCGGTGCGCTCCTTGAGCCAGGCGCCGACGGCGCGCAGCCAGGGGGCCCGGTCCCGGTCGTCCAGCGGGGTGCCGGCCGACATCTTGGCGATGTTGGCGGGCGGGTGGAAGTCGTCCGCCTCGGCGAAGGGGAGGCCGAGGCGGTCGGCCAGCAGACGGGCCAGGGTGGTCTTGCCGACGCCCGAGACGCCCATCACGACGACGGTGAGGGGTGCTGCGGGGGTGTCGTGGTTCTCGACGCTGAGAGCCATGGGTGGTGCTCCTTCGTTGCCTGGCCGCCACTGTTTCTCAAAGATATGACGTATTCAAGTGCTGGAAATCAAATCGTCATACTTTTGTTCCCGGCCGGGGCGCACGCGGGGTTCGGGGGCGCGGGCCGGACCCGGGGTGCGGGCCGGACCCGGGGGCGCAGGTCAGGGCCCCGGGTGCAGGTCGGGGGGTGCGGGCCGGGGGCGGGCGTCTAGGCTGGGCGGATGGAGATCCAGGGGCTGCCCGGCCGACTGCTCGCGGAGCTGGGGCCGGCCATCGCGTCCGGGGAGGTTCCCGAGGGCGCGGTGCTGCGGGCCGAGGAGCTGGAGGAGCGGTTCGGGGTGTCGCGGACGGTGGTCCGCGAGTCGGTGCGGATCCTGGAGGGGATGCGCATGGTGGCCTCCCGCCGCCGGGTCGGGATCACCGTGCAGCCCAAGTCGGACTGGGACGTCTTCGATCCGCTGGTGATCCGCTGGCGGCTGGCGGGCGCCGACCGCCCCGCGCAGCTGCGCTCGCTCGGCTCGCTCCGGCTGGCCGTGGAGCCGGCCGCGGCGGCCCTCGCCGCCCACCACGCCACCGACGACGAACGGCGCCGACTCAGCTCCCTGGCCGTCGAGTTGACGGTGACCGCGCGCGCCGCCGACCTGGCCGCCTTCCTCCAGCACGACATCGACTTCCACGCCACCGTGCTGCGCGCCTCCCGCAACGAGATGTTCGCGCACCTCGGTGACACCGTGGGGGCGGTGCTCACCGGCCGGACCGAGTACCATCTGATGCCCCATCAGCCCGAGCCGTACGCGATCCGGCTGCACCGCGAGGTCGCGGAGGCGGTCTGCGCGGGGGACGCCGAACACGCCGAGCGGGCGATGCGGACGATCGTGACGGGCGCGCTGGAGGAGCTCGGACGTCAACTGGGCTGAGCGCCCGGAGGTTTCGGCCGCTCCGGCCCTGATCACACGATTTGGTGTCAGTTCGGGGGATTCGTGCGCATAGTCCGGGTACGACAGGGCAGAGTGGTGCAGAGGGGCGCGCTCCCGGCCGCCGGTCACTCCGGAACCCTGCCCGCCCCGACCGGTTCCACCCGTGTCCGCCCGCGTACGCCGCCGTGACCGCGCCTGGGGGTCGCCCGATGTCATCCGCACGCCGTCGCCGCCGTCTGCCCGACGAGGTGCGGACCACCGTCGTCCGGGCGGTGCTCTGTCTCGCCTTCACCCTGGTCGGCATCGTCCTCGCGGCGCTGTCCTCCTACGCCGACAGCTGGTTGATGACACCGGCCCTGATGGCGATGGGGCTCGGGGTGTTCGGCACGATGTGGTGCCTGCTGGAGATCCTGATCTCGCGTCAGGTCGCCGCGCAGCGGTTGCGCGGGCCGGACTCCGCCTCGCCGATGGCCGGCAGCCGGGCCCCGGCGGGGCCACGACCGGCGCCGCGGCCGGGGCCACGACCGGGGCCGCCGGGAACCGCTCCCCCGCCGGCCGGCCAGCCGCGGCCGCAGGCACGCCCCGCGACGTACCCGCCGGCCTACCCGCCCCCGCACCCGCCGGCCGGCCACGGGCCGCGTCAGCCGGAGGTGACCACCCGGTAGTGGGTGGTGAGCCGTCCGGTGTCGTCCAGCACGTGGAAGGCGACCATCGGCGGCTGGTCGTAGGTGATCTCGGCCCCACCCTCGCAGGGCAGCGCGACGGTGGAGACCACGCCCGGCGCGACCAGCAGCGGCAGTCCCGCGAAGGTGGTGGCCGCCGCGGTGTGGGCGTGACCGCAGAGCAGCGCCCTGACCCGGGGGTGGCGGCCCAGCACCTCGGCGAGCCGCTCCTCGCCGAACTGCCGGATCGGGTCCACGTACGGCAGGTGCAGCACCACCGGCGGGTGGTGGAAGGCCACCAGCGCGGGGCGGTCCGGCGCCCCCTCGGCCAGCGTGCGGTCCAGCCAGCCGAGGGTCTCCTCGTCGAGCAGGCCGTCGTGCCGGCCGGGGACGGAGGAGTCCAGCATCAGCACGTCGGCGCCGGGCAGCCGGTGCAGCCGGTTGACCGGGCCGTCGGCGGGCCCCTCGCCGAGCAGCACCTCCCGGTAGGGCCCGCGTATGTCGTGGTTGCCGGGACAGAACAGCACCGGGTGGCGGGAGACCAGCGCCTCGGCGACCTCGCGGTACTCGGCGGGCAGGCCGTGGTCCGCGAGGTCGCCGGTGACCAGGACGGCGTCCGGCGCGCCGGGCAGGGCGTCGAGGTACGCCATCACCCGCTCGGCCCGCCCGCGTGCCCGCGCACCGCCGTCCCCGCGGTGGTCCTGGCCCAGGTGGATGTCGCTGAAGTGAACGATCGTCAACATGCGCCCCACCGTACGACGGTCACGAGGAGGCCGGTGCCTCCGCCGGCCGCTTGAACATCCGGGTGGCGGTGATCTCGCCGTGGACGGCCGGGCCGTCCGGGTCCTGCGGCGCCGGCAGGCCGGGCCGCAGGTGTTCCTCCACCGAGATGTACTTCAGCCCCGCCCGCAGGTCGGCGTCGTTGCGCAGCCGGATGACCAGCGGGAACTCGGCGAGCGCCGTGGTGTCGAACAACCCGGTGGTGTAGATCAGCTGGACGCCGAGCGCGTCGGCCACGGCGCGCTGGAGCTCCAGCAGGTAGGTGGCGTTGGCCCGGCCGATCGGGTTGTCGAGGAACAGGGTGCCGGCGTGCCGCAGCTGGGACTGGCCCCGGTCGTTGGCGCGCAGCGCGGCCATCGTGCAGTACAGCGCGATGGCGGCGGTGAGCAGCTGGCCGCCGGAGAAGACGTCGGACATCTGGCCGACGCCGACCCGTTCGGCCCGCAGCACCGCGTCGGGCTTGAGGATCTCGACGGAGACCCCTCGCGGGCCGATCGCGGCGGCGACGCCGCGCAGCAGCAGGGACATGCCGTCGCGGCGCAGGTCGCTGTTCTTCCGGACGGCGGCGCGGGTGGCCTCGTCGATGACCTCGCCGAGCCGCTCGACCAGGGTGGCGTGGTCCGGGTCCTCGAAGCGGATCCGGAGGAACTCCTGGCCGGACCACTCCCCCAGGCCCTCGGGCAGCCGGGAGAGCCGCTGGGCGGCGCGCAGGGTGGTGAGCGAGGACTCCACCAGGCCGCGCAGGCGGTCGACGATCGAGCCTCGGTTGCGCTCCAGCTGGGCGAGTTCGTCGGTAAGCACGCGCAGCCGGGGGGCGAAGGCGACGGCCCAGGCGGCGGCGTGGTCGGGCAGGGCGGCGGCGGGCAGTTCGCGGATCTGCTGGCGGGCCGGGGTGCGGACGGCCTCGAAGCGGGCCGCGTTGGCGTGCCGGACCAGCGTGTCCGAGGCGTCGCGTACGGCGAGTTCGGCGGAGGAGAGCTCGCCGGCGGCGGTGCGCAGGGCACGGCGGGCCTCGGCGGCGGCGGCGCGCGCGTCGACGATCGAGCCCAGGTAGGGCTCGACCGGCCGGTCCGCGTCGTCCTGGTGCTCGCGCAGGCCGTCGCGGAGCTGACCGGCGTGCTCGTCGAAGTCGGCGGCGGCGGCCTGGGCGGCGTCGGAGGTGCGCCGGAGGTCGGCGTGCACGGTGCGGGCGGTGTCCAGGGCCTCGCGGCGGTCGGCGAGCCGGCCGGTGGCGGTCCGCAGCAGGACCTGGGCGTGCTCGGGGTCGGCGGGGACCAGCTCCTCGGGCAGCTCGGTGTGCGCCTCGCCGTCGACGGGGGCGGAGCGTTCGGCGTCGCCGCGGAGCCGGCCGAGCTGCTCGCTGGCGACGGCGGCGCGGGTCTCGATGGTGGCGACCAGCTCCTCGGCCCGGGCGGCGGCGGCCTGACGGGCCGGGCCGTCGGCGCCGTCGGGGCTGCCCAGCAGCTCCTCGGCGCGGGTGCGGACCTTGTTGGTGAGGCGGTCGAGCTCGGTCGCGGCGGCGGCCTCGTCGCCCTCGGCGCGGGCCTGCTCGGCGCGCAGGTCGGCGCCGACCCCGACCTTCTCGTACAGCTGGGACGCGGCCCGGTAAGCCTCGCGGAGTGCGGGGAGCGCGACGGACGTCGCCTCTGCGGGCTCGTCGTCCTGCTCGGCGGCGGGGATCTCGGCGCGTTCGGCCCGCAGGGTGCGGGCGGTCCGGCGGGCGTCGTCGGCGGCGCGCTGGGCGGCGCGCCGGTCCTCGTCGCAGGTGCGGGCGCGTTCGGCGCAGACGGCCTGACGGCGGTCGCACTCGGCGGCGTCCTCGGCGAGTTCGCGCTGGCGGCGGCTCCAGTTGGCCCGCTCGCGCAGTCGGAAGGCGAGGCCGGAGAGGGCGTCGGCGCGGCGCCGGGCCTGCTGGGCGGCCTCCCGGTGCTCCTCGTGGGCGACGGCGGCGGTGGCGTGGTCGGTCTCGGCCTCGTCGTGCTCGGCCCGCAGGGTGGCCAGGGCCGCGGCGGCGTGCTCGGCGTGCTCGCGGGCGGCCTCGGCGGCGGCGGCCAGTTCGGCGAGGGTGCCGGGCGGGCAGCTGGCGTGCCAGGAGGCGAGCCGGGCGGCCAGCGCGCGGTCGCCGCCGAGGCGCCCGGCGAGTTCGCGGATGTGCTCCTCGCGGGCGGTGGCGCGGGCGCGCAGCTCGCGGCGCTCGTCGTCGGCGGCGGACTCGTCGTGCATGGCCGGGTTCGGCGGGACCAGGAAGAAGGCCGGCTCGTCGGTGATCGGGGCGATCAGCGCGGCGGCGGCGCCGACGGCGACGGTCGAGCGGGGCAGCAGCGCGGCGGACTGCAGGGCCTCGCGGGCCCGGTCGAGCGAGTGGGGGTCGGTGATGACGACGCCGTCGACGAGTTCGGGGCGGGCGGCGAGGATCGCCTCGTGGTCGGCCGGGTCGACGGACTGGGCGAGGTAGCGCCAGCCGGGCAGCGCGGGGATGCCGTGCTCGGCGAGGTACTCGACGGTGGCCAGGACGTCCGGGCCGGGCGGCAGCAGGCCGCCGTCGCCGAGGGCGGCGAGGATCCGGGAGTCGTCGGCGGCGGCGGTGCGCAGGTCGAAGAGGGTGCGCTCGGCGGCGGCGATGGTCTCGTCGAGGAGTTCGCGCAGGTACTCGGCGTTGCGGTCGAGGACGGCGGGGGTGAGGAAGCCGGCGTCCTCCTCGGCTCCCGTCCCCTCCTCGTGCCAGTCGGTGGGAGCGGGCGTGAGCGAGAGCAGATCGGCGAGGCGGGGCTCGGTGGCGAGCAGGGCGGCGGTGCGCTGCTCGGTGGCGAGTGCCCGGACGGCGGCCTTGCGGGCATCGGTGGCGCGGGCGTCGGCGAGTTCGGCGCGGCCGGTGGCGGCGGCGGCCTCGCGCAGCCGGGCGGCGGCGGCCTCGGCGGCGGTACGGGCCCGGGCGAGGGCGTCGCCGGCGGACTTCTCGACGTCGGCGGCGTGCAGGGCGGCGCGGGCCGGGTCCGGCTCCGCGGTGTCGGGGTCGATCCAGCCGGCCTCGACGGCGGCCTCGGTCTCCTGCTCGACCTCGGCGAGCCGCTGGCGCAGGTGGTCGGCCTCGCTGCGGGCCTTCTGCGCGGCGGTGGCGGCCTCGGTGGCGTCGGTCTGGGACTTGGCGCCGTCGGCCTGGAGTTCGGCGGCGCGCTCCTCCTCGGTGTCGGCGCGCAGCTCGGCGGCGGCGGCGGCGCTCTCCAGGACGCGGGCCAGCGCGGTGGCGGCGCGGGCCCGGGCGGCCAGCGCGGGGGCGGCGTCCAGCTCCGCCTCACGGATCGCGGCGGCGACCCGCGCCATCCGGTCGGCGGCGGCGCGCTGGCGGAGCACCGTCTCGGCGGCCTGCCAGGCGGAGTGCAGGGTGCGGGCGTCGGTGAGCTCGCGGCGCAGCGTGGCGGCCTCGGCGGTGGCGGCGGCCAGGGCGAGGGTGGCGTGCCGGTGGGTGAGTTCGGCGGCGATCAGGGTGTGCCGGGTGCGGTCGGTCTCGGCGGCGGTGACGGCGCCCTCGGCGGCGGCCACCTCGACGGCCAGGTCGTGGGCGCGGTCGCGTTCGGCGGCGGCCCGGGAACTCAGGGCGTGGGCGAGCCGACGGGTGCGGCGCTCGGCCGTGCGGTGGGCCTCGCGGACGGACTCGCGGGCGGTGGTGGACTCGGCGATGCGCTCCAGCAGCTCCAGCGAACCGGCGGTGAAGTCGCGTTCGGCGGTGAGTTCGGAACGCAGGCCGAGTTTGGCGGCGAAGCCGTGGACCAGGTCGGCGAGGCCGTCGGTGTCCCGGGTGTCGGTGACGGCGCGCAGCAGCAGGTCGGTGAAGTCCTTGTCCTGCTTGACCGCGAAGAGGCCGGCCGCCTCGCCCTCGTCGGCGTTCATCTCGCGCTGGTAGCGGAAGAGTTCGGGGTCGAGGCCGAGTTCACCGAGGTGCTCGGTCCAGCGGTCGTGGCCGTCCTCGAAGACCAGGTCGAGGTGCGGGTGGGCCTTGCCCGCCTCGGTGAGGGCGTCGCGGAACCCCTTCATGGTGCGGCGGCGGCCACGGGCCTTCTGGTCGCCGGCCAGGCTGACCCGCTCGGAGACCGGGAGGGAGTCCAGGGTGAGGCCGGGGCCGGGGCGGAAGGAGTACCAGGTCTCGGCGAACTTGCGCGGGTCCGAGGAGACCTGGCGTCCGCGCCACTCGCTGACCTTGCCGACCACGATCGGCTCGCCGGTGACGGTGTGCTGCCACTCCAGGGCGACGTGGCCGCAGTCGTCGGCGAGCAGGAACTTGCGGAGCACGCCGGAGCTGGCGCCGCCGAGGGTGTTGCGGTGACCGGGGAGCATGACCGAGAAGATCAGCTTGAGCAGGACGGACTTGCCGCCGCCGTTCTCCAGGAAGAGCACGCCGGCGGGCGCCGGGCGGCGGACCGGACCGTCGGGCTCCTCGCCGAACAGGCCGATCTGCTGGGGGGCCGGATCGGCGACGGGCTCACCCACGCCGCGCAGGTCGAGCACCGTGTCGGCGTAGCGGGCGCCGGCCGGTCCGATCGAGTAGAGGCGGACCCGGTTGAGCTCGTACATGTGCGGCGGTTCTCCAGGAGACGGGTGGATGGGGGGCTGGTTCGGACGACAGGGGTCGGGGCGGATGCCGGAGGAGCGGGCGGGGGGTGGGGGGTGTCAGAGGGAGTGGAACGGGAGGCCGGCGTCGGCGACCAGCTCGTCACCGGTGTCCGGGGGCAGCAGGGTGGCCGTGCCGTCGGAGACCGGGACGACGCCGAGGTCGAGCAGTTCGGCCATCGCGGCGCTGCCGGCCAGGTCGCGGACCTGGAGCTGGTAGCGGGCGGTGGTGCGGTAGGTGCCGCCGGCGTCGTCCGCGACCTTCTGCAGGAAGCCGGAGTCGACCAGGAACAGCACGGCCTTGGCGACGATGCCGATGGTGGAGCCGGACAGCCGGCGCGCGTCCTTGGTGGCGCCGGTGGCGGTGCGCCGGGCCCAGACCCGCCAGGCGGCCTCCAGGCCGGGGGCGTCGCTGTGCGGGTCGGTGTTGGCGCCGTCCACGGTGGCCTGTTCCTCCAGGCGGCGGCAGGCCTGGCGGACGAAGGCGTCGACGCCGTTGACGGTGATCCGGCCGAGGTAGCCGTCGTCGGCGAGGTCCTCGGGCCGGGGGAAGGCCATCGCGGCGACGGCGAGGTGGGCCAGGCCGTGGAGGAAGCGGTCGGTGGACTCGGAGGCGGCACGCCGGGAGTAGTCGCCCATCCGGACGGCGAAGACGGACTCCTCGGCGGCGGCGACGGCCATGCCGGCGCGCGGCGAGACCTCCAGGACGACCAGGCCCATGCCGGTGGCGACGGCGTCGGCGAGGCGGGCGAAGGCCGGGTCCTCGCGGTAGCGGCGGACCAGTTCGGTGTACTCGGCGTCGCGGGCCGGGAGCAGCTTGGCCTGGAGGCCGAAGGAGACCAGCCGGGCGGCGTCGGCCACGTCGGCCGGGGTGATCGGCGCGGGCGCGGCGGGCTCGGTCTCGGGCGCCCAGGACGTGTCGTGGTGGGTCGTCACGGGCGGTGCTCCTCGGGGGCGTTGCTGGGGGTTCGGGGGGTCTGCCGGCCGGCCGGGCGGGTGGTCCGGCGGGCGGCGGGGTGTCCGACCGGGCCGGTTTCCGGCCCGGCTTCCGGGCGGGCTTCCGGCCCGGCGGGGGGCCGGTGTCCGGTCGTCCGGCGGGTGGGCGTCCGGTGGGTGGTCCGGTGGCGCGTCGGCATGCGGATCAGCCGGCTTCCTTGCGGTCGGCCGCCATGCCGGCCGCGTCGAGCAGGGCGCTGCCGACGACGAGGTCGGCGCCGCCGAACTCCCGGTCGTGCAGCACCGTCCCGTCGTCGACCGCGAAGAGCAGCCGCTCCTCCCCCTGCCGGTAGGCGGTGCCGACCGGCGGGCTGGCCGCGTGCACGGCCAGCAGGGCGACCAGGTAGGGGAGTTCCGGATCCTGCGCGCGGGCCTCGGCGAGCAGGCCGGAGAGCCGCCGGGGCGCGTCGGCCGGCAGGTCGAGCAGCTCCAGCGCGGCCTCCAGCTGGGCCTCGGAGAACCGGCTGTCGTCCGGGGTGGCGACGAGGTCCGGGTCGGGCATCTCGGCGCCCAGGTGCTCGCGCTCGACCGGCGGGGTGAGCAGCAGGTCGACCAGGTCGGCGACCCGGACCGCGACCGGGGTGCGCAGACCGGTACCGCGGGCGAAGAACGCGCCGGTGGGACCGACGGCCTGCTCTATCGGCAGCCGGAGCACGGGGGCGAGCAGCTGCCCGTAGAGGTCGATGCCGCTGCGGGCGCGCGGGGCGGAGAAGGCCTGCCGGTCCTGTTCGGCGCGGAACAGCGGCCCGGCCTCCAGCAGCCTGGTCTGCAGCTGGGTGTGGCGGCGGATGCAGTCCTTGACGATGTCGACCAGCTCGGCGGCGCGACGCTTGTGCTCCTGGTCCTCGGCCTCGTCCCGGGCCTTGCGGATGTTGGTGAGAATCGCGTTCTCGTGCCGGTAGCGGTCGGCGATGTGGTCGAGGGCCTCGTCGATGAGGTCGGGGACGGCCTGCATCCAGTCGACCGCGCGGACGTTGCGGCGGGTGGCGTCGAGGGCGCGGCGCAGCGTCTCGGCGTACTGGACCGTGCGGTAGCGGGCCTGCTCGGCGGCGAGCTGGGCGTCGGCCAGGCGACCGCGCCGGATCAGCACCTCCAGCTTGACCTCGGCGGCGATCTGGGCGGAGGTGACGTCCGTGTCGAGCGCGCCGACGAGGACGTTGACCGCCTCGTCGGTGGTCCGCAGGTAGACGCCGCCGTCGGGGCCCGGGACCTCCTCGATCAGCTTGAAGTCGTAGTCGCGGCGGACGTACGCGCCCTCGGCGTCGAAGGTGCCGTAGACGGCGCGGAAGCCGCGGTCGACGCTGCCGACGTTGATCAGCGACTCCAGCACCCACCGGCCGACGCGCTGGTGCTCGGCGGCGGACCGGGCGGGTGCCTGGGCGGCGACCCGGGGCAGCAGCCGGGCCAGCACTATCTCGCGGTCGGCCCCGGTGTCGAAGTCCATGTTGAGGGTGACCAGGTCGATCGCGGCGAGCCCGACCTCGGCCATCGCGTAGCCGCCGTACTCGCCGGCGAGCATGACCTTGCGGCTGTCCAGGTCGTGCAGCGGCGCGGTGCAGGCCAGTGCCTTGAGCCGGCGGGCGAGGCCCTCGTCGGCGGCGGGGCCGGGCGCGGGCCGCGCGGCGGCGACGGCGGGCCCGGCGGGCGGCCGGGAGCCGTGCTCGGTGGGCTGGTCAGCGATGACGGTCACGGTGGACAAGACTAGAGGTAGGCGCCGACATCGACCGAAACGGACCTTACGGACGTCCCGCCGGCCCACCGGCCGGGGCGGACGTGCGGGACGGCGGTGCGGGACGGGAGCGCGCGGCACCGGGGAGGGAACGGCGAGGAGAACGGCTCCCGACGAGCCGGGGGCGAATAGAACCCGCTTTCGAGAAACGGCCACACGAACGAACCACCCCGGCCATGATTTCTCATATGATCACCAGACTGGTACGAGGCGGCCTCGCCGCCGCCCTCGCCGTGGCCGCCCTCACCACCGGCGCCGCCGTGTCCACCGCCGCGACCACCACCGGCACCGCCGCCAAGGCGGCGGTCACCGGCCAGAACGTGACCGTGACGCAGGCCGGGAACTACCCGATCTTCCCGGTCGACCACACCAACATCTCGGTGACCTGGAAGTCCACCGGCACCGCCGACCTCACCGGCGTCACCCACCTCACCGTCGAACTGCCGCCCGGCCTGACCACCGACGGCGCGACGATCACCTCCTTCCAGGACTACACCTTCACCCAGACGGTCTCGCCCGACGGCCGCCGGCTCGACGCCTACTTCACCGGGAACCGCGCGCCGGGGCGCAGCGAGTTCATGAAGGTGACCGTCGCCTCCCACGGCACCAGGCCGTCCGGGACGATCAAGGTGACGGCCGCGAACCGGAACGACGCCGACCCGTCGGACAACGTCTCCTCCTACCTGCTCGGCAGCGGCCCGCAGGCCCCGGCCACCCAGGCCGCCCCCGCGGTGGCCGCCCTCGGCACCACGACCGGCCCGGGCACCGGCGGCACCCCCGTCACGCTGACCGGGACCGGCCTGGACAACGGCTTCGTCCTGTTCGGCGACTCGGTCGCGGCCGGCAGCTGCACCGCCACGGGCTGCGCCGTGACCGCGCCCGGCGGCTCGGGCAGCGTGCCGGTCACCGTGGTCACCCCCGGCGGCTCCGCGACCGCGGCCACCACGTTCGACTACACCGGCGCCGCTCCGCCGGCGCCCGCCGCACCGGCGGTCACCGGCCTGACCACCAGCACCGGACCGGCCGCCGGCGGCACCCAGATCTACGTGCAGGGCGCCGGCCTGGCCAACGGCACGGTGCGCTTCGGCGGAGTGCCGGCCACCCGCTACTCCTGCGGCCCGGCGCTCTGCTCGGCGACCGCCCCGGCGGGCTCGGGCGTGGTCGACGTGACGGTGACGACGGCCGGCGGGACGAGCGCGCCCGTCACCGCGGGCCGGTTCACCTACACGCCCTGACGACGGCACCCCCGACGGGGCCCGGCACCCGCTGCGGTGCCGGGTCCCGCTGCGTTCGACGGCGGTTCCGGGCCCGGTAGGGCGGGGGCGGAGCTCCCTCGACCAGGGCCCGCGGGCGGCGCTCCGGGCGGGACCGCCGGAGAGTTGAACACGTTCAATTCGAGGTCTAGAGTCACTTCCGTGCAGACGGGAACAGCCCGGCCTGCCGCCTCGACACGGGGGTTTCCGCCATGAGCGACGCGACCGGAGACGCTGGGACCGCAGCCGAACGGGCGACCCTGCGACGGGTCCGGCGGTGGCTGTGGGTCTTCGTGGTCTGCCTGGTGCTGAGCGGACTGACCGCCTTCCCCCTGGAGAGCGAGACCCGGTGGCTCGCCGACCTGGCCGCCGGCCCCGGCGCCCCCGTCACCGACCGGTTCCCCGTTCTGCTGGAGTGGATCGAGAAGGTCCGCGACGCCGTCGCCGAGACCAACGCCCGCTACCCCTTCCTCGCCTACGGCACCGACTGGCTGGCCTTCGCCCACCTGGTGATCGCGGCGGCCTTCCTGGGTCCGCTGAAGGACCCGGTGCGCAACGTCTGGGTGATCCGTTGGGCGGTCCTCGCCTGCGCCGGGATCATCCCCCTCGCCCTGGTCTGCGGACCGCTCCGCGGCATCCCCCCGTACTGGAGCCTTGTCGACATGTCGTTCGGGGTCGTGGGCGTGGTGCCGCTGCTGATCGTGCTGCGCGCGCTGCGGCCCCTCGTCGAGCGGGCGGAGAGCCGACCGGCCCCGGCAGTGGGCTGACCGGGCGGGCGTCACCCCGCCCTCACCCGCAGGCCCTACCATCTGGCTCAACAGCTGCTGGGAGGCGGGACGGGCGTGGCCGACGCGGTGATCGATCTCAATGCGGACCTCGGTGAGGGGTTCGGACGCTGGACGCTGACCGACGACGAGGCCCTGCTCTCCGTCGTCACCAGCGCCAACGTCGCCTGCGGCTTCCACGCCGGTGACCCGTCCACCATGCGCCGGGTCTGCTCCCTGGCCGCCGAGCGCGGCGTACGGATCGGCGCCCAGGTCTCCTATCGCGACCTCGCCGGCTTCGGCCGCCGCGCCATGGACGTCCCGCCCGACGAACTGGCCGACGAGATCGCCTACCAGATCGGCGCCCTCCAGGTCTTCGCCCGCGCGGCCGGCTCCCGGGTCTCCTACGTCAAGCCGCACGGCGCCCTCTACAACCGGGTGGTCGCCGACTCCGAACAGGCCGAGGCCGTGGTCGCCGGCATCCTTCGGGCCGGGGCCGTCTGCGACGGCCCGCTGCCCGTCCTCGGCCTGCCGGGCTCCCGGCTGCTGGCGGTCGCCGAGGGCGTCGGCCTGCCGGTCGTCGCCGAGGCCTTCGCCGACCGCGCCTACACCTGGGCCGGCACGCTCGTCCCGCGCCGCGAGCCGGACGCCGTGGTGCACGACCCCGCGACGGTGATCACCCGCGCGGTCGGCATCGCCCGGGACGGTTCGGTGGACGCCGTCGGCGGCGAGCCGATCACCGTCGAGGCCCGCTCCCTCTGCGTCCACGGCGACACCCCCGGCGCCGCCCAGCTGGCCTGGCGCATCCGCGGCGCGCTCGCCTCCGCGGGCGTCCGGGTGGAGCCCTTCGCGTGACCGCGGCCGTGCCCGACGGGGGAGGTCCGGCCGCACACCGGCCGATCGCGGTCCGACCGGTCGGCAACCGGGCACTGCTGGCCGAACCGGCCGACCCCGCCGGTGCCACCGCCCTCTACGCGTGGCTGCGCGAACGGCAGGCCGCCGGCGAGCTGCCCGAGGTCGAGGAGATCGTCCCCGCCGCACGGACCGTCCTGCTGGACGGCGTGGCCGACGTCCCCGCGCTGGCGGCCCTGCTGCGAAGCGCGCGCCCGACGGCCGCCGACACCGCGACCGGCCCGCTGGTGGAGGTGCCGACCGTGTACGACGGCGAGGACCTCGCCGAGGTCGCCGCGCTCTGGGGCGTCTCCCCGGAGGCTGCCGTCCGGATCCACACCGAACCCGAGTACGTCGTCGCGTTCTGCGGCTTCGCCCCCGGTTTCGGCTACCTCACCGGCCTGCCGCCCCGGTACGGGGTACCGCGCCGCGCCACCCCGCGCAGCGCCGTCCCGGCCGGCTCGGTCGCCCTGGCCGGCCCCTACAGCGGGGTCTACCCGCGTTCCTCCCCCGGCGGCTGGCAGCTCCTCGGACGCACCTCGCTGCCGCTGTGGGACACCGCCCGCGAGCCGGCGGCGCTCCTCGCGCCGGGGGTGCGGGTCCGCTTCACCCCGCTGGCGGGCGGACCCGGCCTGTCCACCCCGCCGGCGGGCGGACCCGGCCTGCCGACCGCCCACGGCGGCGCGGAGGCGGGCGGCGCGGAACCGGCGAGCGGTGGCCGCGGCGCCCGGGCCGGACGCCCCGGCGGTGCGGCGTGACCCCGGCCGACGGGCTACTGGTGCTCCGGCCCGGACCGCTCACCACGGTGCAGGACCTCGGGCGGCGCGGTGTCGCCCACCTCGGCGTGCCCCGGGCGGGCGCGCTGGACGAGCCCGCGCTGCGCGCGGCCAACCGGCTGGCCGGCAACGAGCCCGGCGCGGCGGCCCTGGAGACCACGCTCGGCGGCGTCGCGCTGCGCGCGCTCCGGCCGCTGGTCCTCGCGGTCACCGGCGCACCGTCGCCGGTCCGGGTGGACGGCCGGGCCGCCGCCTGGGGCGCGCCGGTCGCCGTACCCGCCGGAGCGGTGGTCGAGGTCGGCGCCGCGACCCACGGCGTGCGCGCCTACCTGGCGGTGGCGGGCGGGATCGCCGTCCCGCCGGTCCTCGGCAGCAGGTCGGCCGACCTGCTGTCCGGGCTGGGACCGGCTCCGCTGGCCGCCGGCGACCGGCTGCCGGTCGGCCCGCCTCCGCCGTACCGGCCGGCGCCCGAGCTGGTCCCGCTGCCCGCTCCGCCGGACGCGCTGGTGCTGCGGCTGAGGCCCGGCCCGCGCGCGGACTGGTTCGACCCGCAGGCCCTGACACGGCTCGCCGGCGACCCCTACCGGGTGGCCCCGGCCAGCAACCGGATCGCGCTGCGGACCGAGGGCCCGCCGGTCCGCCGGGCGCGGGACGACGAACTGGCGAGCGAGGGCATGGTGCTGGGCGCCGTACAGGTCCCGCCCGACGGCTGCCCGGTGGTCTTCCTGGCCGACCATCCGACCACCGGCGGGTACCCGGTCGTCGGTGTCGTCCCGCCCGCCGATCTGGCCGCCGCCGCCCAGGCCCGGCCCGGCACCCCGGTCCGCTTCACGGTGGTCCGGGGGCGCCGGGACCGGGGGCGGTAGCGCCCGGTCCCGGCCGGGGGCGGTCGGCGCGGCGGCCCGGCGCTGCGGAACGCGTGACCGTGGCCGGGTGGCCGTGGGCGTGGCCGGGTGGCCGGGTGGCCGGTCAGTGCGGGAGCTCGACCGCCAGGTACGGGCTCAGGTCCCGGAGGAAGTCCGCCGCGTCGAACATCGCACCGGCCGAGGCCACGCCCGTCGTCCGCGTCTCCCCGGCGAGGATCCTCCGGACGGCCTCCACCGCCAGGGGCGCCGTGATCGCGTAGATGTCCTGGCCGCGCGCCGTGGCGCGGCGCTCGACGCCGCCCGCGGCGACGACGACGTCCACGACGAAGGTCTGGTCCGACCGTCCCAGGGCGTCGACCGCCTCCGGCGCCGGGGTGGCCTCCGCCGCCAGGTCCCTCGCGGCCTCGACGGTCATGTAGGTGCGGACCTCCGGCACCGCCAGGTGGCTGGGCAGGGTCACGACGTCGGCCATGGTGAACTCGGCGATCACCCGTCGCTCGCCCAGCGGCGCCGGGAAGTCCCAGTCCTGCTCCACCACCTCGTCGTCGTGGTACCGGAGCTCGCCCTCCGCGAACCGCACCCGGCGGCCGGCGCGCCGCTGGTGGGAGACCTGGCCGGCCACCCGGGTGCCCGGCGTGGGGTGCCAGCTGTTCAGCCCGTACGCGACGTGCGCCACGTCCGCCGTCGTCCACTCGCCCATCGCCGCGGTCGCCAGCAGATCACCCAGCCCGCCGTAGAACGCCATCGCCGGCACCACGGCGACGCCCGCCTCCCGGGCCGCGTCCGCGTGTTCGGCGAACGTCTGGACGTTCGCCTCGATCTCCGCCGCCACGTCGACGTACGGGATCCCCGCGCGCAGCGCCGCCTCGACCAACGGGCCCGCCGTCACGGCGAACGGTCCGGCGCAGTTGACGACCGCCGCCGCACCCGCGAGTGCCCGGTCCAGCGAGCCGGCGTCGTCGACGGTCGCCGGGCGCACCGTCACGTCGCCCCACTCGGCGGCGAGTTCCTCCAGCCGGGCCGCGTCCCGGCCGGCGGCGACGGTGGTGAGACCGCGCCTCCGCAGCTCGGCGACGACGAAGCGCCCGGTGTGCCCGGTCGCCCCGTAGACCACTACCGCACCCGCTGTACCCATGGTTCCCCCGCTCTCGACGTGCTGACGGACCAAGTCTCACCGTCGGCAGGTCCGGAGCGTGAGGGTCCGGAACGACATCGCCCGTACACTTTCGGACATGCCGACTGTCGCACTGCTGGCCGCCGGTCACCTGCTGCACTTCGAACTCGCGGTGGCCTACGAGATCTTCGGCAATCCCCCGCGCGAGGCCGCGGAGGCCTGGTACGACGTCCTGCTCTGCGGGCCGGGCCCGCTGCGGGTCGGCCCGTTCCTGGTCGAACCCGACCACGGGCTGGAGCGGCTGGCCGAGGCCGACACGGTGATCGTGCCCGCGTGCGCCGACGTCGACGAGCCGCCACCCGCCGAGGTCGTCGAGGCCGTCCGCGCCGCCCACGCGGCGGGCGCCCGGGTCGCGTCCCTGTGCACCGGGGCGTTCGTGCTCGGCGCCGCGGGCCTGCTGGACGGCCGGCGCGCCACCACCCACTGGGCACACGCCGCGGAGTTGAGCGCCCGTCACCCGCTGGCGGTGGTCGACCCGGACGTGCTCTACACGGACAACGGCAGCGTACTGACGGCCGCCGGCAAGGCCGCCGCCGTGGACCTCTGCCTGCACCTGGTGCACCTCGACCACGGCGCCGCGATCGCCAACTCCGTCGCCCGCCGCCTCGTCATGCCGCCGCACCGCCCCGGCGGCCAGGCCCAGTTCGTGGCCACGCCGGTCCAGTCCTCGGGCGACCACACGCTCTCCCAGCTGCTCGCCTGGGCGCAGCAGCGGCTGGACCAGCCGCTGACGGTGACCGACCTCGCCCGCCGGGCGAACACCAGCCCGCGCCACCTCGGACGGCAGTTCCGGTCCGTACTCGGACAGAGCCCGCTCCAGTGGCTGCTGACCCAACGCGTCCGCCGCGCACAGGAGTTGCTGGAGTCCACGGACGAGAGCGTCGAGGCGATCGCCGTCGCCACCGGCATGGGCACGGCGACGACGCTCCGGCGTCAGTTCAAGCGGGTCGTCGGGGTCCCGCCCGCCAGCTACCGGCACTCGTTCCGCAGCGCACGGCCCGCCTGACCGGCCGACGCGCGCGGCGGCGGGGCGGGTCGGCCGCGGCGGGTCGGCCCGTCCGGCGTCCCGAGGCACCGACCTACCGACCTTCCGGGCTACCGGGCCAACAGCGTCTCGGCGACGGCCCGCTGGACCGGGGCGACGACGTCCTCGCCATCCTCGACGTCCCACAGGGCGTTCTGGAGGACCCGGCCGAGCGTCCAGCCGACGGCGCGCGGGCGGTCGAGGGCGAGGCGGTCCGTCATCAGGTCGAAGCGGCGGCGCAGCGCGCGCGGCAGGTCGCCGGTGGCGGTGAGGTCGGTCCAGCGGTTCCCGAGGGCGGGGAGCAGCTCGAAGCCGGGATCGCCGGCGAGCGGCTTGGGGTCGATGGCGAGCCAGGCCGCGCGACCGTCCGGCCCGGACGGGGCGAGCACGTTGTCGTAGTGCAGGTCCCAGTGGAGCAACCGGTCGCCGGGCTCGGACCTGACCTCGCGGACGGCGGCGGCGCAGTCGGCGAGCAACCGGCGGTCGGCCGGGTCGGCGAGTCCGGCGAGCGCCTCCGGGACGTCGGCCAGCATCGCGTCGGTGACGTCCGCCAGGGTGCGCATGCCGTCCGGTGCCTGATGGCGCGTCAGTTCCGCGAGCAGTGCGGCGATCTCACCGACGGCGACCAGGTCGTCGGGCTCGGCGCTCAACGAGCGGGCCGGGTCGAGGCGCTCCAGCAGCATCGACCCGGTCGTCGGGTCGTGGTCGAGCAGCCGGACGGCGCCCCGCCCGCCCCAGGCGCGGAGGGCGACCGGCTCGCCGGCCGTCTCCTCGTCCACGGGCTGGAGCTTGAGTGCGGCGCGGGTGCCGTCGGCGCGGCGGACCGGGAGGACGAGGCCGACCGCACCGTGCGCGACCGGCCCGTCGGGGCGGAGCGACCAGCGGTCCATGAGCTCGTCGGCGAGGGCGGGGAGCCCGGCCGCCCAGCTGCGGCCGGGTTCCCCGAGGAAACCGTCGAGCGAGGCGGTCAGGGCCTCGGGGACGCGGATCACCATGCCGGACGACTCCCTCGGTCGGAGGACGGCCGGGCGCTCAGGTGCGGCGCGCCAGCCCGGCCGCGGCGACGGCCGCGAACCCCTCCGGATTATCGAGCATGATGTTGTGCCCGCAGTCCGGGACGGCCGCGAGCACCACCCCGGCCTCGCGGAGTCGATCCGCTCCGGGGTAGGCGCCGTCCTCGGCCGGGTGGAGGAAGGTGCGCGGCAGATCGAGTCCGACCAGCAGCTCGCGGACGGTCGGGACGGTGCCCCGGGAGCGGTGGACGGCGCTGCGGTGGAGCGCCTCGGGACCGGCCAGCCGCATGGTCGCCCACCAGAACGGGCCCGCCCACTCGGCCACCTGCTCGTGGCCGCCGGCCAGGAACTCCTCCTCGGTGAAGCTGGCGAGGCCGCTGCTGCCGGGGCCCCGCACGGGAGCGGCCGGGTCGATGGCGGCGTCGACCAGGACGAGGCTGGCGACCAGCCCGGGGTGCCGGTGGGCCAGCACCACCGCGACCGCGCCGCCCATGCTGTGGCCGACCACCTCGACCCGGGTCAGGCCCGCCGCCCGGACCGCCGTGGCGACCGCGTCGGCGTGGTCCTCCATCGTGTACGCGAAGTCGGTGGGCCGGTCGCTGATCCCGAAGCCGAGCAGGTCGAGCAGGAGCGAGCGGCGGCCGGTGAGCAGCGGGTGGGCCGCCGCCGCGGCGAAGTAGACGGGCGAGCTGGAGCCGAGGCCGTGCAGGTAGAGGCGGGCGGGTTCGGCGCCGGGGACCTCGACCCAGCGGATCCGGTCGCCGTTCGGGGTGACGGTGGCTTCGCGCACGATCGTGCTCCTCGCTCGGTTCTGTGGCGTGACGAGACAGACCATACCTCGGAGTCGAGGTATAGCGACACCGATATATCTGCGCCGGTGTCTGAGAGAGTGGCCCCATGCTCAAACTCGCGATCCTGGGGTTCCTCCACGACCGGCCGCTGCACGGTTACGAACTGCGCCGGCACCTGGCGGCCCTCACCGGGCACGTGCGGCCGATCAGCGACGGCACGCTCTATCCGGCGATCAAGCGACTGGAGGCCGACGGCCTGCTCGTACGCACCGCGGAGCCCGGCGCGGCGGCCGCCCCGCGGCACACGCTCCGGCTGACCGACGCCGGGCGGGCCGCCCTGCTCGACCGGCTCCGCGCCCCGGAGGAGCTGGACATCAGCGACGAGAACCGCTGGTTCGCCACCCTGGCGTTCCTGCGCCACCTCGACGCCGAACCGGCGGCGCAGGCCGCGGTGCTCCGCCGCCGCCTGGCCTTCCTCAGCGAGCCGGCCAGCTTCTTCTACGACGGCACCCGCCCGGTCGGCGCCGAGGAGGTCGACGACCCGTTCCGCCGAGGGATGCTGCTGATCGCCCGCGCCACCACCGCGGCCGAACTGGACTGGCTGCACGCCACCCTCGCGGAGCTCGACCGGGCCCACTGACCGACCCGGCGCCGACCGCCGACCGCGCGGAACGGCCGCGGCCCGCACCTGCTCCCGGGAGGAGGTGCGGGCCGCGGCCGTTCGACCGGGCGGCGTCGGCAGCGCCGTCGGCGCACGTCAGTGCCCGTGGTGGGCGTGGACCACCGCATGGCCACGGCCCCGGCCGATCATCCACTTGTTGACCGGGACGGTCAGCACGAAGGCGAGGAGCAGCGCGCCGGCCAGTGCGAGCCAGAACAGGACGTCGCCGAGGCCGGCGTCCATCGCACCCGGGACGGTCATCATCACGGTGTTGTCGATCAGCTCCATGACGAGGATCGACACGGTGTCGGCGGCCAGCGCGACCTTCACCGCGGCGCGGACGTCGAGGCCCGCCCCGAGCACGCCGCGCATGGTGAGCGCGTAGCCGAAGACGAAGGCCAGCGCGACCGAGAGCGCCACGGTCGCGCCGTTGTGCAGGCCGAGCGCGGTGCCGATCACCATGCCGAGGACCTCGCCGATCGCACACCCGGTGAGGCAGTGCAGGGTGGCCCGGGCGGCGGTCCGCCAGCTCGCGCCACCGGCGCCGTGCGCGTGCCCCGCGTGACCCGCGTGCCCCGCGTGACCCGTGTGGCCGGCAGGTTCCGAGTGGCCCATCTCTCCAGTGTGACCCGGGCGGCCTTCGCCGACCCGGTGGCCGTCGTGGTGCCCGTGGTGCCCGTGGTGCTCGTGGTCCACGTGCTGCGGATGCTCGTGTCGGGCGGGGTGTGTCATGTCGTCCTCCGCTGTGCTCGGTCGCTCTGCGCTTCCCGGTTCCGCCGGTGAATGTATACCCCCTAGGGGTATACGACAACCATGGATCGGCCCACCCTCTTCCCGCCCCCGCCCGATCGTGTTCGGATGGATCGCATGGCTGACGAACGACGCACGGGATACGACGGGACCGGCCCGGGGGCGATCACGCCGGACGGCTGCGCGGTCGAGATGTACGGGCGACTGCTGCCCAACGGCGAGCCGGAGGTGATCGGGCGCGCCGTTCCGGCCGGCGCGAGCATCCTCGAACTCGGCTGCGGCGCGGGCAGGATGACGCATCCGCTGCTGGACCTCGGGTTCCGGGTGACGGCGGTGGACGAGTCGGCCGAGATGCTGGCCCGGGTGCACGGAGCGCGGACCGTCCGCAGCACGATCGAGCGGCTGGACCTCGACGAGCGGTTCGACGTCGTCCTGCTCGCGTCGTTCCTGGTGCACGCCGGCGACCCGGCGGTCCGCCGCGGACTGCTGGACACCTGCCGGCGGCACGTCGCGGCGGACGGCTGCGTGCTGCTCCAGCGCGAGGGCGAGGACTGGCAGCGCGACGTGCCCCGCGAGCGGCCGCTCCCACCGGACGGGCTGGTGCGGGTGGCCTCGGCCACCCCGGTCGGGGACGGCGTCGCCTCCGTCCACGTCGAGTACGAGTTCCCGGACGCGCGGTGGACCCAGACCTTCCTCTCCCGGCCGCTCGACACGGCGCAGTTCGAGGGGGCCCTCGCCGAGGCCGGGCTGGCCGTCGAGTCCTACCTCACCGAGGACCGGATCTGGGTTCGGGCCCGTCCTGTCGCCGGCTGAACGCCCGCCCGCCGCGTGCGGCGCCCGGCGGAGGTCGGCCCGGGCGGAGGTCGGCCGGGGCGCTGCACGCAGCGGCGGGGGCGAGCGTCGGCCCGTCACCTGAACGGCGTAGCATCAGGCGCACGCCGGGCCCGCGCGCGGCCCGAGCGCCGGGCGGGACCGGTGGTTCGCCTGCCATCGGACCGTGCCACTCGCATGCGCCGGCCGCACACCGCAGGGGCCCGTTCCCGCACCGACCAACAAGGACCGCTGAATGCGCATCGAGCGACGGATACCCCTGGCGGGTGTCCGGTGATCGAATGGTTCCACGGGGCCGTCCTCGGCCTGATCCAGGGGCTCACCGAGTTCCTGCCGATCTCGTCCAGCGCCCACCTCCGGGTCTTCCCCGCCCTGCTGGGCTGGCAGGACCCGGGTGCTGCGTTCACCGCCGTGACGCAGCTCGGCACCGAGACCGCGGTGCTGATCTACTTCCGCCGCGACATCGCCTCGATCGTGAAGACCTGGACGCTCTCGCTGTTCCGGCCGGCGCTCCGCTCGCACCAGGACGCCCGGATGGGCTGGTTCGTGATCATGGGCACCCTGCCGATCGGCATCCTGGGCAAGCTCTTCCAGGACACCATCGAGAATGACCTGCGCGACCTGCGGATCATCGGCACCACGCTGATCGTCTTCGGCATCGTCCTGGCGATCGCCGACCGGACCAGGGCCGTCCGGCACGCCAAGCCGATCACCGACCTGACCCTCCCGCACGCGGCCGGCTACGGCCTGGCCCAGGCGCTCGCGCTCATCCCCGGCGTCTCCCGCTCCGGCGGCACGATCAGCGCCGGCCTGCTGCTCGGCTACAGCCGCGAGGCGGCAGCGCGCTACTCGTTCCTGCTGGCGATCCCGGCCGTGCTGGCCTCCGGCGTGCTGGAGCTGTTCAAGATCGGCGAGGGTCCGGCTCCGGCCTGGGGACCGACCATCCTGGCCACCGCGATCGCCTTCGTGGTCGGCTACGCGGCGATCTCCTGGTTCCTGAAGTACATCTCGAACAACAGCTTCATGCCGTTCGTGGTCTACCGCATCGCGCTCGGGATCCTGATCATCGTCCTGGTGTCCGTCGGTACCCTGACGCCCGACGCCGGCGTGGTGGCCAAGTGACCTCCCACCGGCAGGGTCGCGGCCGCAGGTAGAACCGCGTTCCACCGACGAACGACGGAGCGGGCCGGTCCACCTCACCAGGTGGGCCGGCCCGCTCCGTCATGACGAACCGGTCGCGACGAACTCGTCGTCACCGACGCCTACCGGCTCCGCTCCCGGGCGGCCGTCAGCCTGCCCCGGACGGCGGCATGGACCTCGGCCTCCTCGGCCGGATCGGCGGCGAGACGGCGCAGGCGCTCCAGCACGCGGGCGTCGCCGGTGGTGGCGACGTGCCTCGCGGCGAGCTCCCGGGTGGACTCCTCGCAGTCCCAGAGGCACTCGACGGCCGGCCCCTCGGGGAAGTGCACGTCGGTCACGGCGAGCGCCCGGGCGGCGCGGCCGCGCAGGTCGGAGGAGGCGGACTCCCCGTAGATGTGGCGCAGGACCGGGACGGCTGCGGCGGCGGTCAGCCGCCCCGCACCGTCGACCAGCGTCCCGAGCCCGGCACCGGCGCCGGCCACTCCGCGGACCGAGATCCACCGGCGCAGCCCGGCCACCACCAGCGGGCCGTCGGCGGGCTCGCCCGCGTCGGCCAGCAGCTGGACGGCGGCCTCGCCGAGGGCGCTGTCGGCGCCGCCGGTCGCCGGGTCGGCCCAGCGGCGGGCGTGCACCAGCGCCTCCGGGCCGCGCATCCGGCCGATCAGCTCCAGGGCGAACCGGACCAGCCGGTCGTCCACGTCGGAGGCGGCCGCCTCGATCAGGTCGGCCGCGGCCGGGTCCCGCTGGTCCACCAGGTGCCGCAGGGCGGCCCGGCGCGCGCCGGGCAGTCCGGAGCGGGCGGCCTCCAGCACGGCGGGGCGGTCCTCGGGCCGGACCACGGCGGTCAGGCAGCGGGCGGCGGCGGCGGCCCGGCGGTCCACGGCGTCGGGGCCGGTGGCGTCACGGCCGTCCCGCAGGTCGTAGGCCGGCTCGGTACGGTCCGGCCGGCCGGCGAAGGCGGTGGCGCGCAGGCTGCCGAGTTCTCCCTGGTCGGCCCAGGCGAGCACGTCGGCGGTGGACCAGCCCGGGGTGACGCCGCTGCGGTTCAGCTGGCGCTGCCAGAGGTCGAAGGGGGACTGCTCGCCGGCCGCCGCGACCCGCGGGTGGTACGCCGCCCAGAGCCGCCAGGGCCGGGGCTCGTAGGCGGACCGGATGGTCTCCCGCAGTTCGGCGTCGCCCTCGGGGCCCGGCGCGAAGCGGTCCAGTACGGCGGTGCCGAGCAGCAGCAGGCCGCGGTCGTCGTCGCGCAGCGCGAGCTCGTCGAGGGCCCAGGCCCAGTTGGTGCCGGTGGCGGCGTACTCGCGGAGCATCAGCAGCGCGTCGCGCCGGCCGTACGCGGCGAGGTGGCCCAGGACGGAGAGCGCGAGGCCGGTCCGGGACTCGTCCTCGTCGAGGAGGTCCTCCGGTGAGTGCAGGTGGTCCTCGATGCCGTCGAGCGGCGCCTCCAGTTCCATGTAGAGGCGCGCGTAGTAGAGGGAGCGGTTCTCGACCTGCCAGTCGGCTCTCGGATCCCTGGTGACGCACTCCTCCAACGCGGCGATGGCCTCGGTGCGGTCGGCGGCCAGCGCATGGAGCTGCCCGTCACCGCGACCTCGCTGAAGGAGGCCGAGGAGGCTGGCACTAGGTGCTATCACTGGCTCGAACATGAGGTCAGCATCCGTTGCGGCGGTCGTAGTGGCAACGGGATTTCCGTCGCCGGGGTCTCTGGTGGGTACTGCGGTGGGCGCCCGGGCGCCGGAATCACCGAAGGTTACCGCCTCGGGCACCCCGCCGCACACAGGGCGACCGACCCTTTGTGCGCACTGGCATATGCCGGGGGAAATTTGCCTGCGTTCTGTCCAAATCGCCCACGAGGGTGATGCCGCTGTGCGACAGTCGACTTCACCATCCGGCCGGCCCGCCCATCACCTCGGGACGATTGGACTTGCCATGATCATGCCAAACACCGTCACCCGCCCACCCCGCGCCGCCGGTGCCACCACGCCGGCCGCCGTGACGGCCGAGACCGGAGCGCCCGGCGCGAGGACTGCGGCCGGCGGCCCGGCCGGCGGGGACGGCCCGGCGCACGGGGACGGCCAGCCGGGCGGCGACGGCCCGGCGGGCGAGAGAGTGGACGGCACCACGCAGGCGCCGCCCGACTCCGCCACCGTCGGCTCGGCCGAGTGGGACCTGCTCACCGACGACGCCCGGTGGTCCGCCGACGCCTACCGGCTGCTCGGCTGCGACCCGGGCCGCGGCCCGCTCAGCCTGGACCGCCTGCCCGACCGGCTGGACGAGGCCGACCGCCCCCAGCTGCGCCGGATGATGACCGACGCCCTGGTCCACGGACGGCACGCCTTCGGCACCCTCCAGGTCCGCCGCCCCGGCGGCGGGCACGACACGGTCGAGTACACCGGCGAGCCCGTGGTCGGCACCGACGGCACCGTGACCGCCCTGCGCATGCTGCTCCGCCGGGCGCACTCCTCCTAGAGCGTGCCTGTCGGACAGGCTCCGGTCCGCTCCCCCGCCCGGCAGACGGCGGCCGGCGGGCAGGCACCCGACACGGCGACCCACGGGCGGACCGATCATCGGACAGCGCGACCGTCGGGACAGCTCGCCCCTCGGGCAGCGGGGCAGCGAGCCCCTCGGGCAGCGGGCCCCTCAGCCGATCCGGCCCTGAAGCGGCCCGGCTCCGAACCGGGTCGGCCCCGAGGCAGCCGGCTCTCGGACGGCGCGGCTCTCAGGCGGGCCGCGGCCGGTTCGTCGCGTCCGCCGACCGCAGCTCCCGCCCCAGCTCGGCCCTGAGCTCGTCCACCGCCGGGACCCCCCGGTAGCGCGCGGTCAGCCGGTACATCTCCCGCAACCGGTCCCAGGTCCGGTGCGAGGAGTTCTGGCCGATCAGGTTCATCACCATCTTCACCTGGAAGTCCGCCGCGTCCGGCTCCCCCGTGATCCAGTGCACCGAGGCCAGCGTGATGCGGTCGAACAGCGCCGAACGCAGCTGCCCCGTACCCTCGCGCAGCGCGATCACCCGCTCGGCGTGCCGGCGCGCGTCCGCCGCGGCCGACGCGTCGTGCTCGGCGAGCGTCCGCAGCACCAGCGCCTGCATCCCGCGCAGCTCCGCCTCGTCGAAGACCTGCATCCAGGACGGCGGCGGACCGGTGACCTCCTCGGCGAAGAGGTCCTCGGCCTCCCCGAGGAGCCGCCGGGTCGCCTGCGCGTGCCCGATCGAGGCGTGCGCCCAGGCCTCCACGGTGTTCAGCATCGCCCGGGTCCTGGGCAGCATCCGGCCACCGCCGCCCGACTTGGCCGCCGCCATCAGGTCGATCGCGTCGTCGGCCCGCCCGAGGTGGACCATCTGCCGGGCCGCCCGGGAGATCGCCTCCCCCGCGCGCGGCCGGTCGCCCGCCTCCTTCGCCGCCTCGGCGGCGAGCAGGAAGTACTTCTGCGCGGTCGGCTCCAGGCCGACGTCGTGCGACATCCAGCCGGCCAGCACCGCGAGGTTGGCCGCGACCAGCCACAACCGCTGCTCCACGGCGGCGCCGTGGCGGTGCGTCAGCAGGCCGCCCACCTCGTTGAGCTGGCCGACCACCGCCTTCCGCTGCAGGCCGCCGCCCCGGGCCGCGTCCCAGGCCCGGAACACCTGGACCGAGCGCTCCAGCGCCTCCACCTCGCCGGGCCCCACCGGGCCCGCGTCGTACAGGTCCACCACCGGGCGGGCGCCGCCCTGGGCGACCACCGGTCTCGGGCCGGGCGCCGAGGCCGCGTACGCGACCGCGTCCCCGCCCAGCCAGCCCTTCAGGGAGTCGGCGACGACCGCCCCGGCCGTGAGCGCAGCACCCGCGCCCACCAATCCACGTCGGTTCAGCATGAGGTCCATTCCCGTGAACTCGGTGAGGACCGCGGCCGTTCGATCCGGCTCCCATAACGACGAGATGGCGGACTGCGCCGCTCCGTTCCTGGTGGGCCGGTGTCGTTCCAGACCGAGGTCCTCAGTGGTGACGACACGGCCGAGCCGCTCCGTGAACACAGCTGCCAGCACCCTCGGCACCGGGTCGCGCGGGACCTCGCCCTGCTCGATCCAGCGCCGGACCCGCGAGGTGTCGGTGGACAGCTGCTGCTGTCCCATCGCGGCACCACGCCGGTTGACCAGCCGCGCGAGCTCGCCCTTCGACCATCCGGTCAGGACGAACAGATCGGCGAGTCGGGTGTTGGGTCCCCTGCTCACGTGAAGCCCCCAGGTTCCTCGGCTGGTTCGAGGCTAGAGGCTCCGTCATGTGCCAGGCGAGCATTCGCCAGGCTTCGCCAGGGCCCGCCACATTACCAACCACCGGCATTCGGGTGTGATGTAGAGGTGCGCCACCCCGACCCCCGGGTCGGGCGGTGTTCCAGGCCCTGGAGGGGTTCCCCCCTTCGGGTCGCGGAACGTCCCCGGTTCTCACCCGAGGGGGTGGCGCGGCCGGGTGGCGCGGGGGCGCCGGGCACGGCCACGGCAGTACCGGCCGACCGCATTCCCCAGGGTGCGGACGGCCGGTCCACCGCCGCAGCACGGGGTTTCGACCCCGGCGTCCGTGCCCGGAGCCCGCGCACCACCCACCGGACCGAGCAAGGGCCGCCGTCACGCCAGGAAGCACGCGGCACCGGCCCTCCCCGCACCGGCGGGGCTCACCCGCAGACGGACAGGAAGGAACCTCCCTCACCCCATGTACTCCTCAGCGACCTCCCCGACGCCGACCGCGACCCGCGCGGCGCTGCGCCCCCCCACCGCAGCCACCGGCCGTCCCGGACCGAAGCAGGTGCCGCCGACCCGGCCCGCCGCCCCCCGCGGCGCCGACGGCCGGTCCGCGGACCCGCGGGGCCAGGCCGCCCGGACGGCGCTGGGCCTGCGGGCGCCGGATTCCGCCCTCCCCGTCGGCACCCGGGCGCCCGGCGCGCGGATCCCCGCCGCCCGCCCCGGCGACGGCCGGATGCTGCGCCCGCCGCTCCGCCCCGGCCAGTCCGGCGTCCAGGAACGGATCGACCCCGCGGCGCTGCAGACCCCCGCCGTACGGGCCGCGCTCGCCGGTGTCGCCCGGATATGCCCCGCGTTCACCCCTCGCCAGGTGCTGCGTGAGGGGAGCCGCCACATCCTGGTGGCGGGCACCATCGGCCGCGCGCCGGTGGTGGCCAAGTGCCTGGCCCCGCAGGCGGTGCGGAGCGAGCACTTCGAACAGCTGGTGAGCGACTTCCACCACGAGGTCGCGGTCTACCGGGCGTTCGTCCGGCACCGACCGCCGGTGCGGCTGCCCCGTCTGGTGGCGGCCGACCACGACCGCTGCGTGCTCGTCATGGAGCGCGTTCCCGGCCGTCCGGCCGCCCGCGAGCGCCACCCGGTCAACGCGCCCACCCCGGGCGAGGTCCGGGCGCTGCTCACCGCCGTCCGGACGCTCAACCTCTGGCGGCCTCCGACCGACGTGTTCCAGCCACGGCTGGACTACCAGTTGGAGATCGCCCGGTACCACTCGGTGGGCCAGCTCACCGACCGGGACGCCGGCGACCTGCGCGGCCTCCTGCACGGGCTCGGCCACGTCCCGCTCCAGCTCTGCCACGGGGACGCGCTGCTCAGCAACATGCTGCTGGCGCCCTCCGGTCCGGTGCTGGTCGACTGGGAGCAGGCCGGCTGGTACCTGCCGGGGTACGACCTGGCGGTGCTGTGGAGCGTGCTCTCCGGGGACACCGCGGCCCGCCGCCAGATCAGCCAACTCGCCCAGAGCGGCGGCACGATGGCCCGGGACGCGTTCCTGGTCAACCTGGTCCTCGTGCTGATGCGGGAGATCCGGCTCTACGACGTGCCGGGCGCCGGCGAGGAGCAGCGGATCATGATCCGGCGGCTCTACGACGACGCCGCGCTGGCCCGCCGCGCGGTCCGGGCGGCCGTCGGCACCCGCTGAGCGGGCCGGTCCCCCTGCTCAGGGCCGGGCGCCGCGCTCCAGCGCCGCCCGGCCTGCGGCCTCCAGGACGGCCTCGTCCGGGGCCAGGTGGACCCGGCTGCTCAGCACGTCGCGCAGGTAGCGCTCCAACGGGTGACGCCGGCTCAGGCCCGGGTTGCCGGTGAGCGAAACGGCCTGCTGGACGGCCGAGATGGCGGCCCGGGAGGCCAGCAGATGGGCCGGCCCGGTACGGGCGACCGCGTCCGGTTCGGCCCGGTCCACCCGCGGGGCCAGCCCGTGGACGAGTTCCTCCGCGCCGATCAACTGGGCCTCGATCTCCCCCAGCGCGGAACGGTACCGGGGCAGGCTGCCGAGCGGCTCGGTCAGATTGGCCGGAGTCCGCTGGTGCAGGAAGCGGACCAGCCAGTCCTGGGCGGAGCGGGCGACCCCGACGGCCACCGCGGAGAGCGCCAGATCGTGCCAGGCGCGGCTGAGTTCGGCGGCCGGTACGGCCTCGGCGGCGGCTCCGGGAGCGGCGGCCCCGCCCTTCACGGTTCCACCCTTCGGCGGGGTGAGGCCCAGCGCGAGTTCCGCCGGGACGTGCACCTCCTCCAGGACCACGTCGTGGCTCGCGCTGGCGCGCAGGCCGAGCTGGTCCCAGGTCGGGTCGATCTCCAGGCCCTCGCTCTCGCCGCGGACCAGGAAGGTGCCGATCCGGGGCACCGGTTCGTCGGTCCGCGCGGTCACCGCCATCCAGGCCAGCGCCTCGGCGCCGGTGCAGTAGGTCTTCCGGCCGCTGAGCAGCCAGCCGTCGCCGTCCCGCCGGGCGATCGTGGCGGGCGGCGCCCCGGTCCGGCCGCCGGGCTCCACGCGCAGGGTGTTGACCAGCGCCGGGCCGCGTCGGGACTCGTTGAGAAGCCGCCGGTAGCCGGCCGTCGGCCAGCCCGCCACTCGTGCCTGTTCGGCGTGCTGGAGCAGGGTGAACGCGGTGACCACGGCCACCGAGGCGTCCCCCCGGCCGAGTTGGGCCAGCACCCGGACGGTGTCGGCGAGCGTGCCGCCGGGGCCGCCGTACCGCCGGTCGACGGTCAGCGTGAGCAGCCCGGCCTCGTGCACCGCCTCGATGCCCTGGTACGGGAAGGTGGCGTCGCGGTCGTGCTCCTCGGCCCGCGCGGCCAGCAGATCGACGACCCGGGGCAGTCCGGCGAGCGCGGCCGCGACAGGCGACTGGGCGGCGGGTGACTGGTCGGCAGCGGTGGTGGTCATGGTGCTGGTGCCTCCGGGCGGCAGCGTGGGCTCGGCATCTGCGGGCGGCACGCCGGACTGGCGCGCGGTACCGGTGGGCGGCCCCGGAGGTCAGCGGAACGCCCGCCCCCGGATCGGCGCCGACCGCTCGGCCGGCCGCCCGCCGCCTCGGGGACGAATCCCCCTCAGTAGCCCGGACACGCAGCGCTGGCGGTACGCCGCAGGTCGAGATAGCTGCGGCGGGTCAGCAGCGGAAGACGGCACGACATGTTCGCGACTGTACGAAGCCGTGATCGAAACCGTCAAGCAGCGCCCGTGGGCCGGAACGGGCCACCCGGCGGTGCACCGAACGGGAAGCGGAACCCTGCCCTCCGGGGCAGGGTTCCGGCGACCGATCAGCCCTGCTGGAACATGTCCGCGGGCAGCGGCTTGAGCAACTGGTAGAGGTCGTCCGAAATCGGTCGGTCCCAGGAGGCGATGGTGACCTGCACTCCGTCGCTCCGGCCGAACTGGGAGCAGAACACCCGGCCCTCGCTGACCTTGACCTTCTTCACGATGAGCAGGTCGTCCCCGAGCAGGACCGGGAAGTCCTCCGCCGAGACGAACTCGACCGGTTCCTCGTCCTCCAGGGCCGCGAGCAGCTGCCGGACCTCGAAGGGCACGCTGTCCCCGGTGTCCCGGGCCGGCGATCCCTCGGGGAGATTGCCGATGAACATCGCCGGTCCTCTGCCGCCGAACAGGTCGTAGCGCAGGAAAATCCCCTGGCAGGAGCCGTCGGGACCGGTCATCATGGCCGCACCGAAGTCACCGGGCCAGTCGCCCGGATCCATGGCGAGCACGTCGAAGTCCGGGCCGGTGGGCTGGCCGGAGCGACGGCGGAGAAAAGACATGGGAACATCGTACGTGCCAAGCACACCACGCTCACGGGGTGGGTGGGGCGCCGGACGGAGATCCACGCTCAGAGACCAATGTTGACTCTGAGCAACCGTCCGGGCTACGTTCGGTTCAGCACGACAGCCGTTCTGGGTTTCACCCTTCGGGGGGACGGCATGTCGCAACGCGGCCCTACACGCGTATCCCTCACTGTGCACACCGTCGTGCCGAAGTGCCGAGCACCCAGCTTCGTCGTCGCACACAGCACAGCACACAAGCCAACAGTTCCATGCACACAAGCAAGGTCCGCGGGGCCCCGGCCCGTCGCTCCCGTGGACCTGCTCGGGACGCCGCCGCGTGGGGGCGTGCGGGTCCCGAGCACAGGCACCGGTCTCCGAGTAGCTCTCGGTTCCGGCGCCACACCTCCCGGCGACTGCCGGCCCTTCGGGGCCGGGACCGGCCGACGCACCCCGGTGCGCAGGGGATGACTGGGAGGAAGCCCGGCAGCGCTGTCGGGTTACACAGCAGGCGCCGTGTCTGGCCGCGTGGGGGCGGTGGGCACGGCGTCTGTCTGTGCTCATACTCTGAGCTGCGTTTGTCTAACAGTCAACAGAAATTATGACGGCGCGCGCTCAAATGTGATCAGAAAGATGACCAGCAGAGACCTTGGTGCCGACCCGGGGGTCCGGGCCGGCACCGGACGCGGTCCGAACCTCCCCCGAAGGGGCCGGACACCCGGTCGCGGCGCCCGGTCCGACGGACCGGTCCGGCCGCCGGCCGGAACCGCCCGGACCTCAGGTGAGGTCGAACTCGCCGTCCCGCGCACCGAGCACGAAGGCCCGCCACTCGGCCGGTGTGAACACCAGGACCGGGCCGTCCTCCTGGCGGCCGTCCCGCATCCCGATGTAGCCGTCCACGAAGGCGATCTGGACGTCCCCGACACCCTGGCTGCTGCACAGCCAGGTGGCCCCCGCGAAGTCCACCTTCGGCTTCCCGTTCACGCCGAGCTCCACGGGCTCCACCGCATCCACCTCGGTCCCGCTGTTGGCTGCCACCACTGGTCTCTCCTCCCGACGGCCTGGACGGGCCCAGCCTAGTCACGGTCGCCGCCCCGGTCAGCGGGATGCCCGGGACTCCCCCGGCCGGGGCCGACAGCCTGTCAGCCGGCCCGCCACCGCCCCGGCTGTGCCAGGGCGTGTCCCGCACGGACGGGCGGCGGGCGAGCTGCCAGAGTGTGGAACGCCCCCACCGCCCCCGCCCCGCCACACTCCCCCAGGAGCAGCCGATGAGCCGCCGGGACGGCACCCGCGCCGATGTCATCCCCATCTCCGAGGCTCCCTCGGCCCACCCTCCGGCGCCCCGCACCCCGCCCGGCCGCACGCCGCTGCCCCGGCCGGCCCCGGGCCGCCCGCCCGCACACGGCCGGGTGGGCATCGTCCTGGTCTCGCACAGCCAGGAGCTGGCCGCCGCCGTCCGGGCCATGGCGCTCTCGCTCGCCGACTCCGACTCGCCCGCGCCGGTCGCCGCGACCGGCGGGGACCTCGTCGACGGTCCCGGCATCAGCGCGGTGCTGGTGGCCGCCGCCACCCGCCGGGTCGACCAGGGGCACGGCGTGGTGATCCTGGCCGACCTCGGGAGTGCGGTCGCGACCGTCCGCGCGCTGCTCTCCGACGCGGACGAGCACGGGCTGCCGTTCCCCGTCCGGTTCGCCGAGGCCCCGTTCGTGGAGGGCGCGGTGGCCGCGGTGGCCACCGCCACGGCCGGGGGCGACCTCGCGGCCGTGCTGGACGCGGCCGAGGAGGCCTACCGCCAGCACAAGGGCTGAGCGCCGCCCCGACCGGCCGGTCCCGAGCAGCCCCGGGCGGCCCCGAGCGGTGCGGCCCCGGGTGGATCCACCGGCGGTTCCACCGGTTCAGGCGGTTCAGGCGGTTCCCGGTCCCGGCCGGTTCCGGCCGTTCTCGGCGCTCCGCCGGTTCCGGCCGTTCTCGGGGTTCCACCCCACAGCCGGTGACCGCCCGGCTACCATCGGCGCAGAACCGGCCGAGCGGGCCCGGTGGTCGGAGGGGGGAACCTCAGCCATGCGCGTGGTCGTCACAGGCGGAGCCGGATTCATCGGGGCCAACCTGGTCCGGGCCCTGCTGGACCGGCCGGAGGTGAGCCAGGTCCGGGTCGTGGACGACCTCTCCACCGGTCACAAGGGCAACCTCGCCGGGACGGGGGCGGTCCTCTTCGAGGGCACCGTCCTGGACCGCGCGCTGCTGGACGAGGCCCTCTCCGGCGCCGACGCGGTGGTCCACCTCGCCGCGCTGCCGTCCGTCCCGCGCTCGGTGGCCGACCCGCTGGCCAGCCACCACGCCAACGCCACCGGCACCCTGGAGGTCCTGGAGGCCGCCCGCCGGGCCGGCGGGCCGTACGTGGCCGCCGCGTCGTCCTCCTCCGTCTACGGCGCCAACCGCGAGCTGCCCAAGCGGGAGACCATGCGGACCGCGCCGATGAGCCCGTACGCGGTCAGCAAGCTGGCCACCGAGGCGTACCTCGCGGCCTACCACCACTGCTACGGGCTGGGCGTGCTGCCGCTGCGGTTCTTCAACGTGTTCGGCCCGCTGCAGCCAGCCGGCCACGCCTACGCGGCCGTGGTGCCGGCCTTCCTCGACGCCGCACTGGCCGGACGCCCGCTGACCGTGCACGGGGACGGCGGGCAGAGCCGGGACTTCACCTACGTCGGCACGGTCGCCCAGGTGATCAGCGACGCGGTCGTCCGCCGGGTGGTGCACGCCGATCCGGTGAACCTCGCGTTCGGCACCCGCACCTCGCTGCTGGAGCTGGTCGGCGAGCTGGAGTCGGTGCTCGGCCACCCGGTCGAGGTCGCGCACACCGAGCCGCGGGCCGGTGACGTCCGGGACTCGCAGGCCGACAACGCACGGCTGCGCGAGCTCTTCCCGGACGTCCGCCCGGTGCCGCTGCGCGAGGGTCTGGAGCAGACGGCGGCCTGGTTCCGCACGCTGTAGCCGCCGCCCGCCGCTCCGCCGCCCGCCGCTCGGGGTCCGCCGCCGCGTCAGACGCGCTCGGTGCCCTGCCAGGTGAAGACCGCCGCCGCGCGGTCCGCGAGGGAGTGGCGGATCCACCCGAGCCCCTTCTCCTCCATCGGAGGCAGCTCGTCCAGCCCGAACCAGCCGACCGCGAGCGTCTCGTCGTCGTTGATCCGCGCCTCGCCGTCCACCGGCCGGCAGTGGAAGACGAGTTCCAGGTACCGCGTCAGGTCGCCGTTGGGGTAGGTGACCTCGGGCGAGACGGTGACCGAGACCAACCGCTCGGGGACGGCGACCACGCCGCTCTCCTCCAGGCACTCGCGGACCGCGCCGTCGGCGGGCTGCTCCCCCGGGTCGAGGATGCCGCCGGGCGGCGTCCACCGCCCGTCGTCGGCACGCTGGACGAGCAGCACCCGGCCGTCGTCGTCCAGCACGACCGCGACGACGGCGCTGAGCCAGAGCATGCGGGTGCCGACCACGGCGCGCAGGTCGGCGAGGAACTCGGGAATGGCCATGCCCGGTAGCCTATCCGGGCCGTCCCGGCCTCAGGGCGCGGTTCTCCGCAGCGGTCGGGCCGGGGAGCCGACCACCACCTCGCCGGGGGGAACGTCCCTGGTCACCACGGCCGCCGCGCCGACGAAGGCGCCCGTGCCGACCCTGCGGCCCTGGAGCACCACGGCGTTCGACCCCACGGTGACGGCGTCGGCGAGCAGCACCGACCCCGAGACGTTCCCGCCCGGATAGACCGTCACCCGCTCGCCGCACACGGTGTCGTGGCCGACGGTGGCGTTGTAGTGGACCTGGCTGTGCGCGCCGAGCCGGACGCTGCTGGAGACGTACGCGCCGCCCATCACCAGGCAGCCCGGCCCGAGTACCGTCTCGGGGGCGACCAGCGCCCGGGGGTGGACCAGGGTCACCGGCTCGCCGCCCAGCCCGTCGAGCAGGGCGGCGAGCCG
>NZ_JBEXNT010000035.1:48968-67649 GCF_040611255.1 Kitasatospora sp. NPDC002965
CCTGCCCCCCGGCCCCTTGACCGGGGGGGGGGCCCCCCGCCGCGGGGGGGGGCCCGGGGTCCCCGGGCTCCCCCCCCCCCCGGCGGGCCGGGGCGCCCCCCCGCTGCCGGACGGCCGGGTCGGCGATGCCGACCAGGTAGGGCGCGCCGCGTCCCAGGTCGGCGGGCCGGCGGACGGGCAGTCCGCGGACGGTGGCGCCGTGCGAGTGGTCGTCGAGGAAGCCCGCGACCGGGACGCCGGCCGCGAGCGCGGTGTCCAGCGCCTCGCGGCCGACGCCCCCGGCGCCGGCGATCCAGAGCCCGGGCCGGGCGGTGCCGGAAGGCATGCGGGCCGTCCTGCCCGGTCGCGGCGTCAGGACGCCTCCTCGACGGCGGTGACGACGGGCCGGGCCAGTCGCTGGGCGACCACCTGCCGGGGGCCGGTGGCCTGCCGGGGCAGGCCGATACCGGCGGGGAACGGCTGGTGCGCGGGCGGTGCGGGCACGGGGACCGGCGCGGACGCGGGCAGGGACGTGGGCGTGGGGACGGGCGCGGGCGTGGGGACGGGCGCGGATGCGGCGGGCGCGATGGCCTCGGCAGGCTCGGTGGGCGCCGGGAACCCCGGGTTGACCCCGCCGGCCGCGGTGATGCCGGCCGGGCGCAGCAGCACCTTGACGGTGAGCAGGAGGATCCGCACGTCGAGCCGGAGCGATCGGTGCTGCACGTACCAGAGGTCGAGTTCGATCCGCTGGGGCCAGGTGATCGAGTTGCGGCCCTGGACCTGCGCCCAGCCGGTGAGGCCGGGGCGGACGTCGAGCCGGCCGCGCTGGCGGCGGGAGTAGTGGACGACCTGCTCGGGCAGCGTGGGCCGGGGCCCGATCACGCCCATCTCGCCGCGCGCGACGTTCCACAGCTGCGGCAGCTCGTCCAGGCTGGTCCTGCGGAGCAGCTCGCCGAGCCCGGTGATCCGCGGCGCGTCCTCCTCCTCGGGGAACCGCCTGTCCCGCATGGTGCGGAACTTGAGGATCTGGAACTCCTCGCCGCGCAGCCCGGTCCTGGTCTGCCGGAAGAGCACCGGTCCGCCCATGGTGCAGCGGATCAGCAGGGCGATCACCAGGCCGAGCGGGATCGCGACGATCCCGGCCAGGACGGTGACCGCGAGGTCCCCCCCTCGCTTCATGACGGTCCTTCCCCCTGATGCGGTGTGGTGGGCGGGCCGGCTCAGCCGACCGTCCAGGGCAGTCCCCTGGCGCGGGCGACGGCCGCGTAGGTCTCCAGCGAGACGGCTGCCACGGCGCGCTGGTCGAAGTGCTCCGTGGCGCGGCGCCGGACGGCGGCGCCGAGCCGGTCGCGCAGGCCGGGCTCGGTGAGGAGGCGGTCCAGCGCGTGGGTGAGGGCCGGGGCGTCCCCGGGCGGGGCGAGGAGCAGGTGCTCGTCGTGGGTGCCGATCTCGCGGCAGCCGCGGATGTCGCTGAGCACCATCGGCAGGCCGCCGGCGGCGGCCTCCATGGCGGAGCGGGAGAACCCCTCCCGGTAGGAGGGGAGCACGAAGACGTCCAGGGCGGCGTAGACCGCGGGCATGTCGCTGCGCGGGCCCGGGAAGTCGACCCCGGACTCGGCGCCGAGGGCGTCCGGCTTGTCCGGGTCGTCCGGTCCGATCCAGACGAACCGGGCCTTGCCGGCCAGCGCGCGGGCGGCCTCGGCGTACTCGCGGATGCCCTTCTCGGCGACCCGTCGGCCGACCCCGCCGACCAGCAACTCGTCCGGTCCGACGCCGAGTTCGGCCCGCAGTCGGCCCCGGATGCGGGCGCGGTCACCCGGGTCGGTGGCGAACCGGGTGAGGTCGACGCCGTTGCCGACCACCCGCGAGCGGCGGGCCGGGACGGCGCGGGCCAGCGTACGGCGGTCCTCGCCGTTCTGGTACAGCTCGGCGTGCGAGAAACGGGCCGCGAAGGACTCGGCACCGAGCACGAAGGCCCGCTTGGCGAGCGGGTCGTGGGCCTGCGCCCAGAGCCCGTGGCAGGTGTTGACGACCACCGGGACGCGGGCGAGCCGGCCCAGCACGCGACCGAGCACACCGGTCTTCGGGTTGTGGGTGTGCAGCACGTCCGGGCGGATCCGGTCCAGCACGGCGAGCAGTTCGCGGGCGGCGGCGGCGTCGGCGCGCGGCTGCCAGGCCCGGGTGAGCGCGTGCAGCGGCTCGTGCCGCACCCCGATCGCCTCCAGGTCGGCGACGTGCGGGCCGGGCGCGCTGATCCCGTAGGTCGCGAACCCGGCCTCCAGGTCGACCTTCAGCTCGGTGGCGAGCAGGAGGTGGAGGCTCATGTCGACGGTGGTGAGGTGCGCGACGCGCAGCGGGCGGCCACCGGGGCCGCGCAGGCGCGGGAAGGGCAGGCCCTCAGGCACGGGCGCCCACCGCCTTGGCGGTGGCGACGATCCGGGCGTAGGCGCGCTCGGGGATCAGCCGGCCGTAGAGCTTGGCGCGGAAGAAGTCGATGGGGTCGGTGCGGCGGACGGGCACCCGGCGCAGCCGGACCGGGTCGACGCCGGGTACGTTGCGGCCGACCTCGCCGGTCGCGGCGGTCCGGAACCGCGCCCGCAGGGCCGGTTCCATGGGGGGGACGGGCACGCCCCAGGTGTAGGCGTAGTGCCGGGGGCGGACGCCGAGGTGTTCCTCGACGTCGTCGTTGCAGGCGTCGAGCTCGCCGGTGGAGAGCAGTTCGGGGCGGGCGTGGCTGCGGGTGTGGTTGGCGACCGTGCAGAGTCCGGAGGCGGTCATCTCGCGCAACTGGTCCCAGCTGAGGGCGGGGGCGCCGGTGGTCCTCGCCGTCGAGCCCGCCCAGCGCATCTCGCCGCCGACGTGGCCGCTGGCCAGGTAGATCGTGAACGGGAGGCGGCGCTCGCGCAGCAGCGGCCAGGCGTTCTGGTACACGTCGGCGAAGCCGTCGTCGAAGGTGAGGACGGCGCCGGGGGTGCGGCGCCCGGCCTCGATCCGGTCGGTCGCCTCGTCCAGGGACACCACCCGGCCGGGCGGGAGCTCGGCGAGCAGGTCGGCCTGGGCCGTGAACTCCGCGGTGGTGACGTCCAGCTCGTCCGGGCTGCCTCCGCCGACGCGGTGGTAGATCAGGACGGTGGCCCCCTCGCCGGGGCTCGCTCCGACCAGGCGTGCCAGCTGGCGCTTCACCTGGACCCGGATCCCCCCGGTGGCCGGGGCCGTTCCGGGCACGGCGGTGCCGCTCATCGTTCCCCCCTCTGCGACACCCTCCCCGGCGTCGGCAAATGGCCTCGCACCCGGGCCGGTCGGCGGCCCGGACGAGAATCACAGTAGGGGGAACTGTGGGGCTGGTGCCCTGGAATTGTGAAAGAAGCGAGAAGGAGCTGGCAGATGGGCCGAAACCGGCCGATCTGACCGGTTGGGCTCGATCGGGCGTTCACTCTGGGATCGGGTTTGTCCGGGCCCGTTCCCGGGAAGATCAGACGGTCGCGCGGCGACGGTGGCGGAAGAGCGCGAACCCGATCCGGCCGAGCAGCAGGACGCCGGCCGCGAGGCAGCCCGCCACCGCCATCGCCCACGCCGGACCGTCACTGTCCGGAACCGCGACGGCCACCACGATGCCCAGCGCGAGACAGGCCAGGCCGACCAGGGCCAGCGGCACCTGGTGGGTGACCAGCGCGCCTCCGTGCCAGAACCGGTCCATCCGGGTCGCGCCGTGCGGGTGGACGTGATCACGTTCCGCGTCTGCCATGAGCCCAAGGTACCCCGGTGCGGCGGCGGAGGCAGCACGCAGGACGTCATTTCCCGGACACGCTGCGCGACGATCACGCGCGCCGGCCGGCCGGCTCCCCCCACCCGGCAGCGGCTCCCCATTCCGGCTGTCCCCGGTCGGTTCCCCCACACTCCGGTGCACCGTCCGGGGCACGCCCCGAGCGTGCATTCCGGCCTCGTTCCCGCCGGGTTTCCGATCGCCGAAAAAACCTGGACTGTCCGGTACAACCATCAACGCGCCGTACCTGTCTCCATTACATTGAGCGATCCAGGAGCCGTCCGCGGTGCGGGTTGGGAGTCCCCGCCGTGGACCGGAGATACCCAGGGGGCGGAGCCGCCGTGCCCTGGAGTCGGAGGCCGGGCTCCGTCCTCCGGCGGTACCGCCACGCCGCATCGGCGACCGAGGGGGAACCGTGCCGCAGTCCCAGTCCACGACATCGACCTCCAGTTCCATGGCCCGGACCGCGGCCACGGTCAGGGCCCGCCCGGGCCTGCGACCGCTGCCGCCGGCCGGCACCCCGGCCACCGGGCGGACATCCGTGGGGCGGAAACCCACAGGCCCCGTAGCCGTGCCGACGCCCGTGGCCGTTCCGGCCGCCGGGACCGCCGCCACCTCGCCGACCGACGGGCAGCCGGTCGCCGGGCAGGCACGCGCGGGCCAGGCGCTCGCGGGTGAGGCGTTCACCGGCCAACCGCTCGGCGGGCAGTCGCTCACCGGCCCGGCTGCGGGCCGGAGCCTGCGGCCCGTGCCGCGGCCCGCACCCCTCCCGGTGCCGCGCCCGGCCCGGGGCGCCGACGCCGCCTGTCCGGCGGACGCGCGCGGGGCGTGGCTGCGCTTCGCGCCCGTCCAGCCGCTGTTCCGGGCCCGGGCCGCGCAGCGGCTCGCCGTGCTGGCCTACCACGGCGTGACCGACCCCCGTTCCTTCGGCGCCCAGCTGGACCGGCTGCGAAGACTCGCCACACCCGTCTCGCTGGCCGCCGTGCAGCAGGCCGTCGCCGAACGGCGTCCGCTGCCCGCCCGCAGCGTGCTGGTGACCTTCGACGACGCCGACCGCAGCGTCCTCACCCACGCGCTGCCCGCCCTCCACGAGCGCGGCATCCCGGCCGCCGCCTTCGTGATCTCCGAACTGATCGGGACGGAGAAGCCGTTCTGGTGGCACGAGGCCGACTTCCTCGCCCGGCACGGCGGGCGCGCCCGCTCGCTCGACTGCGGACACCCCTCCCAGTTGCTCCGCCGGCTCAAGGCGATGCCGGACCCGGACCGCCGGCGCAGCCTCCAGGAACTGCGGGTCAGCGCCGACCGCCGACCGCCCGGCCAGGACCAGCTCACGCCCGCCGACCTGCTCGCGCTCCGCGAGGGCGGCGTCGCGATCGGCAACCACACCCAGGGGCACCCGTGCCTCGGGCGCTGCGACGACGCCACCGTCCGGGCCGAGATCACCGGCGCCCACGAGGCCCTCACCCGCTGGCTCGGCGAGCCGCCGACCGCATTCGCCTACCCGGACGGCGGCCACGACCCGCGCGCCGAAACCGTCCTGCAGGAACTCGGCTACCGGCTCGGTTTCCTCTCCGACCACCGTCTCGGCCCCCGCCTCCCCAACCACCCGCTCCAGATCAGCCGTCTCCAGGTGGACTCCACGACGAGTACGCGCAGGTTCGACACGATCCTGTCCGGCCTCGAACCGGCCTACCGCCGCTGGCGCGGCCAGGCCGCCTGACGCCCGTCCGTTCGCCCTCACCCGCCCTCGCACACCCTCGCGCACCCTCCCGCACAGGAAGTCGGCCCGTCCGACTTCCTGTGCCCGCCGGGAACCACGCGGCTGGAGCAGAGCTCGCCGCCCACTCCACCGCGGTCCACGCCCACGCCGGCCCATGCCCGAAGGCCCACGCCCGGCGACTGCGGCCGGACGGCCCGTCCGAGCAGCATGGGAGCCCCGGACGCCCCAGGAGTCACGTGCGCACACCGGCGCGCAGGAAGTCGGCCCGTCCGACGTCCCGCGCACGGGCGCGGCGGGGTCAGACGGTCAGGGAACCGAGCAGGAGGGCCCTGGGGTAGCCGAGGGCGGCGGCGGGGAGCACGGCGGGGGCTCCCGCGTGGAGGACGGTGAGGGTGCCCGCGCCCTGACGGGTCGGGTCGGCGACGCGGCGCAGGGCCTGGGCGGCGACGGGCTCGGCCGAGCCGTGCAGGGTGAGCCCCGGAGCGGCCGTCGGGGCGACGGCGTCCCGGATCCGGTCGGCGACCAGCTCGTAGTGGGTGCAGCCGAGGACGACCGCGGCCGTGCCGGCAGGGGTGCGCTCGGCCGCGGCGGCGATCGCGGAGGTGATCGCCGCGTCGTCACCGTGCTCGATCGCGTCGGCCAGGCCCGGGCAGGCGACCTCGGTGACGGCCGCCGCCCCGGCGAAGTCGCGGATCAGGTTCCGCTGGTAGGCACTGCCGGTGGTGGCGGGGGTCGCCCAGATGGCGACCGGGCCGCCGAGGGCGGCGGCCGGCTTGATCGCCGGGACGGTGCCGACGACCGGGAGACCGGGTTCGAGTTCGGCGCGGAGCGCGGCGAGCGCGTGGACCGATGCGGTGTTGCAGGCGACGACCAGCACGTCCGGCCGGTGCGCCGCGGCCGCCCGCGCGCAGCCGAGGGCGAGCGCGGTCACCTCCTCGGGCGTACGCGGGCCCCAGGGCATCGAGGCGGGGTCGGAGGAGAGCACCAGGTCGGCGTCCGGACGCAGCGTCCGTAGCGCGGCGGCGGCGGCCAGCAGGCCGATTCCCGAGTCCATCAGTGCGATCTTCACGGGTCAAGACTTTAGTCGATGCCCCCCGCCGGGCCCCTGGTGCGGCAGACTGCGCGGGTGACCGTCCTGCTGTGGATCGCTGCGCTCTCCCTGCTGGTCTGGCTCTGGCTGGCGGGCTGCCACGGGTTGTTCTGGCGTACCGACGTGCGGCTTCCGCCGCGCCGTCCGCCCGCGCGCTGGCCGCAGGTCGCGGTGGTGGTGCCGGCCCGGGACGAGGCGGAGGTGCTGCCGGTGAGCCTGCCGAGCCTGCTGGCGCAGAAGTATCCGGGGCGGGCCCGGGTGATCCTGGTGGACGACCACAGTACGGACGGCACCGGCCGGCTCGCGGCCGGGCTGGCCGCGCCGGAGGGGCTGGAGCTGACGGTGACCACGCCTCCCCCGCTGCCGCCGGGGTGGACGGGCAAGCTGTGGGCGCTGCGGCACGGCGTCGAACTGGCCGGGCCGGACGCCGAGTACCTGCTGCTGACCGACGCGGACATCGCGCACGGCCCGGAGTCGCTGGCCGAGCTCGTGGCCGCCGCCGAGAGCAACCGGCTGGACCTCGTCTCGCAGATGGCCCGGTTGCGGGTGGAGACGGGGTGGGAGCGGCTGATCGTGCCGGCGTTCGTGTACTTCTTCGCCCAGCTCTACCCGTTCCGGTGGAGCAACCGGCCCGGCTCCCGGACGGCCGCGGCGGCGGGCGGCTGCTCGCTGGTGCGGCGGGAGGCGCTGGAGCGGGCGGGCGGCGTGGCGGCGATCCGGGGAGCGGTGATCGACGACGTGTCGCTGGCGCGGGCGGTGAAGGCGTCCGGCGGCCGGACCTGGCTGGGCCTGGCCGAGCAGGTGGACAGCGTGCGGCCCTACCCGCGGCTGGCGCAGCTGTGGCGGATGGTGTCGCGCAGCGCGTACGCCCAGCTGCGGCACTCGCCGCTCCTGCTGCTCGGCACGGTGCTCGGTCTGGCGCTGGTGTACCTGGTGCCGCCCCTCGCCTGCGTGGCCGGTCTCGCGACCGGCGCGTGGCCGGTGGCGGCGGTCGGCGGGGCCGCGTGGGCGCTGATGACGGGGACCTTCCTGCCGATGCTCCGGTACTACCGGCAGCCCGCGTCGGCTGCCCTGCTGCTGCCGTTCACGGCGGCGCTCTACCTGCTGATGACGGTGGACTCGGCGGTGCAGCACTGGCGGGGCAGGGGGGCCGCCTGGAAAGGCCGGACGTACTGAGCCCGGCTGCGGCAGACTGGCCGGATGGACCGTCGGACGATCTCCCGCCTCGCGCATGCCCACCACCCGATCGCCGCACCGGTCGCCGACGAGTCGGTGGCCCGGCTGCTGGCGCGGGCGACGGCGCGCACCGAGCACGGCCGGGCCCTCGACCTGGGGTGCGGCGAGGGCGGCTGGCTGATCCGGACGCTGACCGCGCGGACCGGCTGGGAGGCGGTCGGGGTGGATCTGGACTCGGCGGCGCTGACCCGCGCCCGGCAGACGGCGGAGGCGCTCGGCGTGCAGCGGCGGCTCGGCCTGCACCACCTGGACGCCCGGGAGTTCACCGATCCCGCGGGGTTCGACCTGGTGCTGAACGTCGGTGCCACGCATGCGTTCGGCGGGCTGCTGCCGACGCTGGACGCCGCCCGGGAACACCTGGCGCCGGGCGGCCGGGTGCTGGTCGGCGAGGGGTTCTGGGAGCGTGAGCCGGACCGGCCCGCGCTGGACGGGCTGGGTGCGGACCGGGACGACTACGCGGACCTGGGGACCACCGTCGACCGGGTGACGGCGGACGGCTGGACACCGGTGTTCGGGTACGTGAGCAGCCGCCAGGAGTGGGACGACTACGAGTTCTCCTGGACGGGCGCGCTGGCCGAGTGGGCGCTGGACCATGCGGACCATCCGGACGCGGAGGCCGCCCGGGCCGCGGCCGACCTGCACCGCGCCGAGTGGCTGCACGGCTACCGGGGGACGCTCGGCTTCGTGACGCTGCTGCTGCGCCGGGGCTGAGCGGTCCCCGCGGACGCCCGGCCGGGCTGCCACGGGTCCGGGTCCGGGGTGCGGCGGCAGGGGTCGTGCGGCGGGCGGGGTCGTGCGGCGGGCGGGGTGGTGCGGCCGGATCCCGGTGGCCGGCTCCCGACGCGCGGCTCCCGGGCCGCCCGCGCCCCCTCCGGCTACTTCTGGGTACGGGCGAGGAAGTCGTCGATCAGCGGGGCGATCTCCGGAAGCTTCTCCTCCAGCGCGAAGTGCCCGGTGTCCAGGACGTGCAGTTCGGCGTCGGGCAGGTCGCGCAGGTAGGCGCGGGCGCCGGGCTCGGTGAAGAACAGGTCGTTGCGGCCCCAGACGATCAGCGTGGGCGGGCGGTGCGTGCGCAGCCACTCCTGCCAGACGGGGTAGAGCGCGACGTTGGAGTGGTAGTCGAGGGCGAGTTCGACCTGGATGTCCTTGCGGCCGGGCAGGTCGAGGGCGTGCTGGTCGAGCGTCCAGCCGTCGGGGGCGACCAGCTCCGGGTCGCCGGTGCCGCCCTCGTACTGGGCGCGGGTGATCTCCAGGGTGAGGATGGCGCGGGCGCGTTCGGCGGCCCCTTCGACGCCGGGCCGGTTGGCGATGAACTCCCGCGCCTGGTCGGAGAGTCCCTCTTCGTAGGCGTTGCCGTTCTGGACGACCAGGCCGGTGACCCACTCGGGGTGCCGGGTGGCGAGCCGGAGGCCGACCGGGGCGCCGAAGTCGAAGACGTAGAGCGCGAACCGGTCGAGGCCGAGGGTCCGGCAGAAGCCCTCGACCACGTCGGCCAGGGTGTCGAAGCGGTAGTCGAACGCGCCGGGGGCGGGGCTTTCGCTGTGACCGAAGCCCGGGTAGTCGGGGGCGATCAGCCGGTAGCGGGTGCCGAGCGCGTCGAACAGCCGGCGGAACTGGTGCGAGGCGGACGGGAAGCCGTGCAGCAGCAGGAGGACGGGGGCGTCGGCCGGTCCGGTCTCCCGGTAGAAGACGCGCAGACCGTCGACGTCGACGTGGCGGTGGTGGATGTGCGGGATCGTCAGCTCGCTCATGCTAACCATTAAACACCGCTGAACCAGTTAGGTAAATGCCTGCCCGCACTCCGGACGGCTACCCCCGCCCCACCTCCACCTCCACCTCCGCTACCGCCCCCGTCACCGCCGTCCCGCCGTCCCGCCGCCGCACCGCCGCACCGTTCCCCCCGTCACCGGCGCAGCAGCCTGAGCCCGGCCGGCTTGGCGAACTCGAACCGGGCCATCTGCTCAAGGTCCTTCAGCCAGCCGACCGCACCGCCCGGACGCGCCAGCACCCGCCCGTAGAGCTCCTCGAAGGCGGTGGTGACGCTCTCCAGCGAGAACCGGCCGACCACCCACTCCCGCCCCCAGTCGCCGAGTTCGGCCCGGCGGACCGGGTCGTCGAGCAGCCCGCGCAGCTGCCCGGCCAGCGCGGCGGGCTCCCGCGAGCCGTCACCGAAGCCGTACATGCAGCGGGAGGCGTGCGGTTCGACCAGCGGCCCCGGCTCGTGCACGGCGGTGTAGCCGTCCGCGCCGTGCACCACCACCGGCTTGCCGAAGGCCAGGCCGCGCAGCGCCGAACCGCCCATCCCGAGGACGACGTCCCCGGCCTGGTAGGCCGGCCGGGGATCGGCCAACTGGCCCGGTACCAGCACGGCTTCACGGCCGAGCGCCTCGTTGGCCTCGGCCGCGCGGGCGCGCAGCCGCTCCAGGCTCGGCCCGGCCCCCACCACGGCCAGCCTGACCCGGGGGTCGTCCAGCAGCCGGACGGCGTCGACGGTGAGTTCGGCGCCGGCGTCCTTCTCCAGCGCGGGCACCAGGCGGGTGACGACGACCAGCAGCAACTCCTCGTCCCGGATGCCGTGTTCACGCCGGAAGGCGGCGCCGTCCGCCGCACCGGGCGCATCGGTCACGGTGTCGACCGGCGGCTCGATCAGGCTGACGTCCCGGTGGCCGAAGGCCCGGCCGTCGCCCATCAGCGCGCCCAGGCCGAGCACCAGCGGCTGGTGCCGGGGCAGGCCCCGCAGCATCCGGATGCCGTAGAAGGTGGTGACCACCGGCAGTCGGCCGTAACGGCCGGGCCCGAAGTACGCGTTGCGGGCCGCCCGGACCTCCCAGGCGTGCAGCAGCTGGCTGCCGTGCTCGGCGGCGAGCCGGCCGAGCCGTCGGCGGACCTCGGCGTGCGGGGTGTCGGGCCCGCCGGCGACGACCACGTCCAGGCCGTGCCCGGCGGCGATGTCGACCAGCGGCGCCGGGCCGGCCACTCCCTGGGCGAAGAGCACCGGCTCGTGGCCCCGTTCACGCAGGGTGCGGGCGATGTCGACCGCGTTGAGCTGGGCACCGCCCAGGGCCAGGTTGTTGAGGTGGACGAGCACCCGGACCGGTCGCACGCGTCATTCCTCCCAGCGGTGCGGGACGAACACCGGCGCGGCCAGGACCACGGCGCGCGGGGGCGAGTCCAGCATCGGCCCGAAGACGTCGAACTGGCCGACCGAGTGCCAGCTCATCAGCGTCCCGCCGTCGGTCCTGCCGATGCTGTAGACGCCGGCCCAGAGCGTGTACCGGCCGCGCGGCAGCGGCAGCCGGGGTATCACGCAGGAGACCGGGTGGTCGCCGCCGGTGAGCCGGATCTCGTGGCTGATCTGGAAGATCGGGCTGGAGGTGCCCTCGCTGACGCCCAGGTGCAGGGTCGCGTCGCCGCGGTAGTCGCCGCCCAGCGTGAGCTCGACGGTCATCGGCTCGTCGGTGGTGAGGCTCTCGCGGCCCTCGCCGCGCACCCCGTGCTTGAGCAGCCGGAGCGGCTCCCCGGTCCGGCCGCCGGCCTCGGACTGCGCCTCGATCGAGTCGCGGTATCCCGCCATCGCCTCCTTGATCCCGGCGTCCACCCGGATCGAGCCCTGCTCCAGCCAGATGCCGCGCCGGCAGATCGACTCCACCGCGGGCAGGTCGTGCGAGACGAAGACGATGGTGGTGCCCTGCTCGGCGACCTCGCGCATGCGGTCCAGGCAGCGCTGCTGGAACACCGCGTCACCGACCGCCAGCACCTCGTCCACCAGCAGGACATGGGGTTCCAGGTAGGCGGCGACGGCGAAGCCGAGGCGCATCTGCATGCCGGAGGAGTAGAACTTCACCTGCCGGTCGATGGCGCCGCCGAGCCGGGCGAACTCGACGATGTCGTCGAACCGGGTGGCCACCTCCCGCCGCCGCAGGCCGAGCAGCGCGCCGAACAGGTAGATGTTCTCCCGACCCGTCAGGTCGGGGTGGATGCCGGCCCGGATCTCGATCAGGGCGCCGATCCGCCCGCGCACGTCGATCACCCCGCCGTACGGGTACATCACCCGGGTCAGCATCTTGAGCAGGGTGGACTTGCCCGAGCCGTTGGAGCCGATCAGCCCGACCGAGTCGCCCGGCTCGATGTGCATCGAGATGTCGCGCAGCGCCCAGCGCCAGTCCTCGCCCTTCTCCCCGCGCAGCCGGCGGGCCATGGACTCGACCTTGTCCCGCAGCAGCATCCGCTGCTGGTCCGCCTTGAAGCGCTTCCACACCTGGTCGGTGCGGATGGTGCCCGGCGGGAGGTCACGGGCGGCGGCGGTCGGGCTAGGCGACATCGGCGATCCCCGTCTCCAGCTTCTTGAACAGCAGGTAGCCGCCGACCAGGAACACCACCGAGGAGACCGAGGCGATCGAGGTCAGCGTGGCGTCCGGCGCCCGGCCGTACAGCAGGGCGTTGCGGTAGCCCTCGATCACGGCACCGAGCGGGTTGAGGCCGACGTAGATCTCCTGGAGTCGCTCCGGGATCTGCGCCAGCGGGTAGGCGACCGGGGTGGCGAACACTCCCATCTGCGTGATGATCGGCAGCAGGTGCCGGACGTCGCGCAGGTAGACCACGGCCACCGAGAGGACCAGCGCCACGCCGTACGTGAAGGCGAACTGGACGAGCAGCAGCGGCAGGACCCAGAAGAGGGTCGCCGCAGGCGCGGTCCAGAACACCAGGAAGAGCAGCCCCAGGACGGCGGTGCCGATCAGCATGTCGACGCCGGCCACCAGCATGGTGGCGAGCGGGAAGACCTCGCGCGGACAGTACACCTTGTTCAGCAGGCTGAGGTTGTTGGCCAGGCTCAGCGCGCCCTGGTTCATCGTGTTGCTGAAGAACTGCCAGACGATCAGGCCGACGTAGGCGAACAGCGGGTACGCGGCGCCCTCGGTGTCGACGTTGACGGCCCGGCGGAAGACCAGCGTGAAGATGGCGCAGAGCGCGAGCGGGGTGAGCACCGCCCAGGCGAAGCCGAGCACCGCCTGCTTGTAGCGGGCCCGCAGGTCGCGTTCGGCCAGCGCGCGGACCAGCTCACGGGCCCCCCACAGCTCGCGGGCCACCCGGGCCGGGCGGAGCCGGCGCTTGAAGACCAGTTCGGGCGGCGGCCCCTCGGCGGCCTGCGGGTGCGCCTCGGTGTCCGCGGCCCGGCCGGCCGGCCCGTCGACGAGCTGTGCGCGTTGTCCCCCCACGGACATCTGCCCTCTCCGGTACCGGCGGTATCGAGAAGTGGGCTCGTCAGGGCGGTGCTTGACACCGCTCCGGTGCGGCCCGGCCCCCACTGTGGCACAGAGTGTGGTCGACGGGGGTCGGTTCGGTGAACGTGATCGGATCGCGGCCCGGGGGGCGGCCGAAAAGGGCGGGTCGGCCGAAATCGGCCGACCCGCCCGGTGGTTCGGGAGGTACCGCCGGGGTCAGAACCGGATCGTGCGGGGGTGGCGCTGCTGGTCCTGCGCGACGAGGTGGTCGAGGATGCCCGGCATCGCCTCGACGCCGCCGGCGTTGGTCGGGGAGGTCCGGTACTCGCCCTGCACCACGACGGTGGGCAGCTCGTTGATGCCGTACCGGACGAACAGCGCGACGGCCTCGTCCACGGCCCGCTGGACGTCCTCCGAGCGGTACACCTCGCGGAACCGCTGCGCGTCGACGCCCTGGCGCGCGGCCCAGTCGGTGGTGAGGTCCTCGGTGGTGAGGTCCTGCTCGTCGGAGTGGATCGCGCGGAACGCGGAGGACTGCAGCCGCTCGACCAGGCCGAGCCGCTCCAGCGTGTAGTACAGGCGCGCGTGACCGCGCTGCGCACCCTCCTCACGACTGCCCTGCCAGATGGCCGGCACCCGGCGCAGGTCGACGTCGGACCGGTGCTTCTCGACCCAGGCCTGGAGAGGCTGTTCGAGCTGCTGGGAGTGACCGCAGTCGTACCAGAAGAACTCGACCGCCTCGGTGCGGGCGCTCTCGCGCACCGGCTGCGGCTGGTCGAGGCGGACGAACTGGGCGCCCTCGCGGGGCGGCTGGTGGGAGACGGCGCCGGCCTGCACGGGGCACGCGGCGATCCCGGTGGCGACGGCGAGCAGCAGAGTGGTTCTCAGGATCGACTTCACACGGGGCAGTGTGACGGTGACGGAACGTCATCGGCCAGTCGCCCCGGTGCGTCGGGCCGGGATTCGCCCGATCGGCGCACCCGGCCCGGCGTACCGGGACGCGTCAGCCGCGTCCTTCGTGTCCGCACACGTCGGTGAAGAGCTCCTGCCAGGCGTCCGCGACCACGTCCAGCTCGCAGTGGGCCAGCGCGTGGACGCGGGCGGCGGCGCCGAGCCCGGCGCGGTCGCCCGCCAGCACCTTGGCCAGCGCCTCGGCCAGGGCGACCGGGTCGCCCGGGGCGACCAGCGAGCCGGTGGCACCGTCCCGGACGACCGAGCGGACCCAGCCGACGTCGGTGGCGACGGCGGGCAGCCCGGCCAGCGCGGCCTCGATCAGCACCCCGGGCACGCCCTCGCTGTCGCTCGACAGCAGGACGGCGTCGGCGGCCCGGTAGAGCGGAGCCGGATCCGGGAGGGTCCCCAGGAAGTGGGCCCGGGCGGCGGCCGGGTGCCGTTCCAGGGCGGCGCGCTGCGGGCCGTCCCCGGCCACGGCGAGGCGGACGTCGGGGAGCCGGTCGAGGGCGTCGAGGGCGACGTCCAGCCGCTTCTCCCGGGAGATCGCGCCGAGCCAGGCGACCAGCAGGCCGTCCGGCGGCAGGCCGAGGGACTGCCGGGCCGCGCGCCGGTCGGCCTCGCCGCCGGCGGGCGGGTAGCGGTCGGCCGTCCGGGCGTTGGGGATGGTGCGCACGCTCGCGGCGGACAGCCCGAACCGTTCCACCAGCACCTCCCGGGCCTCGTCGGCGAGCGCGGTGACGGCCGCGGCCCGGTGCAGCAGGGCGCCGGTGCGCAGCCGGCGCACCGGACCGGCCGTCCAGTGCCGGGGGTCGCCGATGGAGACGTAGACGAAGGGGGTGCGGGTACCGGCCAGGGCGAGGGCGCAGGCGGGGAGGGTGGAGGATCCGTGCGCGACGACGAGGTCCGCGGTGCGGGCGGCGGCGCGCAGGGCGGTGAGGGTGCGGGGGTGCAGCCGGCCGGGGCCGAGCACGCTGGTGGCCCGCGTGTCGGCGGCGTCGGGGTGGGCGTCGGGGTGCGGGGCGAGGGCGCGCAGCGCGGAGGCCTGGCCACGGCGGCGGAGTTCGCGGTGGAGGTCGCGGGCGAGGTTCTGCGCACCGCGGCGGCGAGGGTCGGTGATGAGGTGCAGGATGCGGGGGCGGGTTCCGGCCGTCCTGACCGGTGTCGCTTCGGGCATGGGAAAGACCTTGGCACAGGGCCCCGCGTGGGACGACCCCTTCGCGCAACCCGGCGGTGGTCCGCTGTTCGGCGCGGGTACTCCCGGCGGGCGCCGGTCGGGCGCCGTGGTGCGCCCGGTGGGGGATCCGCGCGCCCCGCCCGGCGCCTTCGGCCGCCCCCTGCCGGTGCCGCCGCCCTCTCCCCCGGGTGGCCGCGGCCGACCGCGGGCGGCCGTCCTGACCGAATCGCTGGCGGGTACCGGTCGCGACCTGCGATGCTGAGCGGCAGTCAGGGCGTCGTCCCGGCACGGGAGACCGGGCGCGCCCAGGAGGGCGGGGGTTGGCCTGTGCATGTGCTCTATGTGATCGACAGCGTGAGCCGGGTCGGTGGGGCCGAGCAGGGCCTGGTGGCAATGGCACCCCAGTTGGTGCGGGCCGGTGTCCGCCTCGACATCGCGTACCTCAAGGACTCGACCGGCGGCTTCCAGCCGGAGCTGACCGCGGCCGGGGCCGACGTCTTCGGGGTCGGGCGGCCCTCCCGGAGCCAGACCGTCGCCGCGCTGCACCGGCTGGTCCGCGAGCGCCGCCCCGATCTGCTGCACACCACCCTGTACGAGTCGGACGTGCTCGGCCGGGCCGCCGCGCTCACCGCCCGCACGCCGGTGGTGACCAGCCTGGTCAACGCGGCGTACGGGCCCGAGCACCGCAACGCGCGCGGGCTGAGCCCGTGGAAGGTGCGGGCCGCCCAGGCGGTGGACGCGGCGACCGCGCAGGGCACCCGGCGGTTCCACGCGCTGACCCGGTACGTGGCCGGGGCGATGGCGCGCCGGCTGCGGGTGCCGTCGCAGCGGATCGACGTGGTGCCGCGCGGGCGCGACCCGGAGCGGCTGGGCATCGTGACGCCGGACCGGCGGGCCGCGGTGCGTTCGTCGCTGGAGCTGCCGCAGGACGTGCCGGTGGTGCTGGCCGCGGCCCGCCAGCAGTACCAGAAGGGTCTGGACGTGCTGCTGGAGGCGTGGCCGGCGGTGCTGCGCTCGGAGCCGGAGGCGGTGCTGCTGCTGGCCGGCAGCGAGGGCGGCGAGACGGACCGGCTGCTGGCACTGACCGGGGCGACGCGCGGCGTGCGGTTCCTGGGGCCGCGGGACGACGTGTTCGACCTGATGGCGGCGGCCGACGCGTTGGCGGTGCCGTCGCGCTGGGAGGGCCTGGGCAGCGCGGCGATGGAGGCGATGGGTGTCGGGGTGCCGCTGGTCGCCTCCGACGTCCCGGCGCTGCGCGAGACCGTCGGCTCGGAGGACTACGCGCGGCTGGTGGCGCCGGAGCGGCCCGCCGCGCTGGCGGAGGCGCTGATCGACACGCTGGAGGACCGGGCCGCGGCGCGGGTGCGGGCGAAGGCTGCGCGGGCGCGGTTCCTGACCTCGTTCACGCTGCAGCACGTGTCGGCCCAGATGGTCGGGTTCTACGAGCGCTCGCTGCGGCTGCGCACGGTCTGAAGGCGGTCCGGCCTGGCACGGGGGCCGGGCCGCCCGGACCGCTCCGACCGCCCTGCGGGTGACGGACGGGCGGGCCCGGAGGCTCGGGACGGGCGGACCGGCCGAGTACGGTCTGTCCGGATCCGGGCGGTCGCGGCCCGTTGTACGAGGTCTCCCGGACCAGTATCGCCAAAGCGGTTGCGCCGCACGTCGCGGCTCGGGAAGCATCGCCGGGGGGACCGGCGGGGGCGGCGGTCAGCGCGGGTCGGTACACCGCCGGGCCGGGCCGCGTCTGCGGGGAGCGCGTCGTCGGGACGCCGTCCGCGAGTCGTCAGGGGGGCGGGTTGCGACATCGTCCGAGGGATTCCACCGTGCCGGGAGCCGTCCGTTCCGGCGGCCCGGGCAGTGCCGGCAGCACCCCCACCCTCCGTACTCCCCTGCGGGAGCCGGACGGGCGCTGAACAGCACCACCGCACCATGAACGCGAGGGGATCCAACCGGTGGAACCGGCAAACCACTTCACCGTCCTGCGGCGGTACTGGCGGCTGCTCGCCGGTTGTACGCTCGCCGCACTCGTCGTCGGCTGGCTGCTGGCCCCCGCCGGCGACGCGGTGGACAACGCCAGATGGAAGTGCAAGGTCGCCATCACGCCGGTCGCGGGGGCCGGCGACACCGTGCGGGCCGACCAGGTGCTCTCCTACGCCCAGGGGGCCGACGTCGCCACGGCCACCGCCAAACAGCTCGGCATCACGGACGCCGCCGAGGTGATCGCCCGCCGGACGGTCACCGCGGACAGCGCCCAGATGCTGACCATCGCCACCACCGGGCCGACCCGGCAGTCCTGCTCCGACCTGGCCACCGCCTACTCGGCCGCGATCATCAAGGGCTACAGCGACGAGTCGGCCCGCAGCTCCTCCGAGACCATCAAGAAGCTCCAGGCGCAGGCGGACGAGCAGCAGCGGCAGCTGAACGAGATCCAGCAGCAGTACACCCGGTCCTCGGCCGCCGACCAGCCCAAGCTCCAGCCCAAGCTGACCGCCGCCAACACCTCGCTGACCACCACCCTCACCTCGATCAGCAAACTGCAGAACGCCGCCCAGACCGACGCCATCCAGCAGTGGGGCAGCATCGACGCCCGGCAGGGGGCGGGCAACCTGCTCTCCTCCCCCAGCCGGGGCGTGCGGCTCGGCCTCGCGGTGGCGCTCGGGCTCGCGCTCGGCGTGGTCGCCGCACTGATGCTCAGCCGGATGGACACCAGGCTCCGCACCCGCAACGCCGTCGAGGAGGCGTTCAACCTTCCGGTGATCGGCGAGGTGCCGCAACTCTCCCGCCGCCTGCGGAGGCTGCGCGAACCGCTGGTCCGCGCCCGGCCCTCCGACCCGGCCGCCGAGGCCTACCGCTCCCTGCGCTCCACCCTGCTGCTCACCGGCCCCGACTCCCTCGCCCGCCCGACGGGCGGCGACGACCGGGATCCTGCGGAGACCGTCTCGCGGCGGCTCGCCGAGCCCGCGCCGGTGGTACTGGTCACCTCCGGCAGCAGCCTCGACGGCCGGACCATCACGACCGCCAACCTGGCCGCCGCCCTCGCCGAGACCGGCCGCGGAGTCCTGGTCCTGGACTGCGACTTCCGCAACCCCCAGCTGCACGCCCACCTCGGGGTCGGCGACGGACCGGGCATGGCCGAGCTGCTCAGCGGCGAACGGCTGGGCGAACTGGACGACCTGATCCGGCCGACCAACGTCGAAGGGGTCTCGCTGATCACCGGCGGGAACACCACGGCGTACCCGGCCGCGCTGGTGCTGCGCGCCGCCGAGGTGCTGCGCCGGGCCCGCCGGCACGCGGACGTCATCCTCGTCGACACCTCCCCGCTGCTGCACGCCAACGACGCGTACGACCTGGTGCAGCACGCGGACGCGGTGCTGGTCACCGTGCGGAGCGGCAACGTCACACCCGAACAGGCCGACCGGGTAGCCGAGTTGCTCTCCCGAACCGGTGTCCCCGTGGCCGGGGTGGCGCTGCTCGGCACGTCCGGGCGGCCGTCCGGACGGCGGCGGCGCGGCACCGGGGGCGGTGCCGGCGCGCCGGCCGGGC
>NZ_JBEXNT010000036.1:0-65942 GCF_040611255.1 Kitasatospora sp. NPDC002965
GGCGCGGCCACCCCGGCCGGACGCCGGGCGGGACCCCGAACGGGGCCCCGCCCGGCGCGGACCGCCGTCAGCTCGCGATGCCGCAGTACTGCTGCTGCTTGCCGATCGCGCGGTACACGCAGTCCGCCGTCTCCACCAGCCGCAGCACGGCCTCGCGGTTGCGGCTGGTCTCCCGGCCGATCACCTCGTCGGGCGGGTAGAAGCCGCTGCTGCCGTTCGGCCCGGGGTACATCTCGAAGGTGTAGGCGAAGACCCGCTGCACGCCCCACAGCCAGTCGTCGATCGAGCCGTCGGTGATGTAGAGGTCGCTCGACTGCTCCGGCGTGTAGCCGTTGGTGCCGGCCAGGGTCCGGCCCAGGGTGGCGAAGGTGTTGTACTCGTCGGCCGTCATTCCGGTGGTGGTGTTGGCCGTGGTCCAGCCGAAGGGCCAGAGCACCAGCTCGCTGTACGTGTGGAAGTCGATGGCGGCGGTGATCTGCTGCTTGCCGCCGACGACCCGGGTGCGGACGAAGTCCGCGACCACCTTGGCCTCCTTGGCGGACTCCGGGGCGCTGCCCCGGTAGGTCTCGCTGGAGGTGGATCCGGAGGAGCCGCCGCAGCAGCCCCACTTGTAGTTCCAGTTGCGGTTGAGGTCGGTGCCGACGTTGCTGCTGCCGGAGTTCGGCTGGCGGTCCTTGCGCCAGCTGCGGTAGCGGCCGGTGGCGATGTCGTACTCGCCGCCGTCGGGGTTGAGATCGGGGACCACCCAGATCTCGCGGCTGTTGACGGCGTTGGCGATCCGGCCGTCGGTGGCGTACTTGTCGCCGAACTCGTGGAGCAGGTACAGGGCCATCTCGACGGTGAGGTGTTCGCGGGCGTGCTGGTGGGCGGTGAACAGCACCTCGGGTTCGTTCTCGTCGGTGCCGACGTTGTCACTGATCTTGACGGCCACGATCGGCCGGCCCTCGTACGAGGTGCCGATGACGCGCTTGCTCATGATGGCGGGGTGGGCGGCCACGACGGCGTCGATGTCGGCGGCGGCCTCCGCGTAGTTGTGGTAGCCGGAGTCGGCGGACGGGAAGTCGTACACCGACGCCCCCACACCCTGCTCGCCGGGTTCGGCGCCGTACAGGGGGCCGGGCAGCAGGACGGGGGCCCAGCCGAGCGCCCGGAGGCGGGCGGCCTCGGCGGGGGTGGCGGTGACGGTGACCGAGTCGGGCCGGACGGCGTCGACGGAGGCGCCGGTGGCGGCGACGGCGGTGCGCTCGGCGACGGTGCGGGGCCCGTCGAGGCGGTACTGCCGGGCGGAGTCGGCCGCACCGGCTCGGTCCGCGACCGCGGACGGAGCGGCCACCGGGTTCGCGGCGGCCTGGACGGTGAGCGGGGAGGCGAGTGCGAGGGCCAGCAGGACGGCGGTGGCCGCGGCGGGCTTCCCTCGGCGGGGCAGTCGCATGACTGTCCTCCTGTGGGGGATCCGTAGGGACGGAACAGGGGAGGAACTGCGGCGCGCGCCAGCATGATGGTGCGTCAATGTCATGCTTTCGTCAAGGAGTTGGGGTCGGGAGACCTCGCCGAGTCCTGCGGAGAGCCGCCGGGGCGGACCCGGGCGCGCGCGGCGCTCCGCAGGGCTCAGCGGGTCGCGGGGGCGACGCCGCCGATCTCCACCACCCGGGCCCACCCGGGCGGGACGTCCGGCCGGTAGCCGGGATCGTCCTCGCGCCACGAGCTGCCCGCGCGCCCCCGGGAGAACAGCCCGATCACCGTCCGGCACGCCGGCCGGGTGTCCGGCCACGGTGTCTGCCCGTCGGTCAGGACGACGAGCACGTCCGGACGGGGCCGCGCCCGGAGAGCCGCGGCGAAGCCCGTCCGCAGGTCCGTCCCCCCGCCGCCCACCAGGGGGATCCCCTCGGCCCGGCACAACTGGTGCACCGCGCGGGCCGCCGCGTCGCACGGCAGCACGGTGACCAGGTCGCGCCGTCCGCCCACGGCCCGCGCGATCGCCGCCACCTCCAGGAGCGCGCTGCCCAACTCGGCGTCGCTGACCGACCCGGACGTGTCGATCACCACGGACACCTGCGGCGGCCTGCGCCGCAGGCTCGGCAGCACGGCGCCGGGCACCGACGCCGAGCGCCGCGACGGCCGGCCGTAGCTGTAGTCCTGGCCCGCGCCGGTGCCCGAGGCCGCGGAGCGGACCGCCGACCCCAGCAGCTCCCGCCACGGCTGCGGCGTGTGGAACGCCTCCGTCGCCCACCGCCGCCACCCCTTCGGTGCCGACCCCGGACGGCCGTTGATGCCCTGGGCCACCCGGAACCGCACCGCGTCCCGTTCGTGCGGACCGAGGCCGTGTGCCCCGTCCGGCCCGAGGTCCCACGCCCGGTCCAGCCCGTCCGCGCCGCTGCCGCAGTCCAGCCACGCCACGTCCTGCATCTGCGGTCCGAGGCGGAATCGGCGCAGGTAGTCCTCCATCAACTCGCCCTCGGGCAGCCCCAGGGCCGCCGGCTCGACCGCCCCCTCCGGCCGGACCAGCCCGTCCCCGAACACGTCGTCGTTGATCTCGCAGTCCGCGGCGATGTTCATGCGCAGCCGCTCGCCCGGACCGGTCAGCCCGCGCTCCCGCGCGACCCGGTCGCTGCGCCCGTGGTGGTCGCGCAGCAGGTGCGACACCTCGTGCACCCAGACACCGGCCAGCTCCTCGACCGGTGTCAGCGCGACGAACGCCGGCGAGACGTAGCACCGCCAGTGCCGGTCGACGGCCATCGTCGGGACCTGCCGCGACTCCACGACGTGGAGGGCGAACAGGGCCGTCGCCAGGTAGGGCCGGACCCGGGCGGCGTGCAGGCGGGCGGCGAACAGCTTGTCGAGGTCCAGCGCCGTGGGCGCCCGCGGCGCGGTCGTCGGCCGTTCGGCCACCGGGGCGGGCCCGGCCGCCGACCCGGCTCCGGGCCCGCCCGCCGGGCCGGTGTCGGGCGCGGTGTCCCAGGCGGTGTCGGGATCGTCGTTCCGGAGGGTTCCGGGTGTGGCCTCGGGCGCGGAGTCCCAGGCGGTGTCGGGATCGTCGTCCCATGCGGCGTCACGGGCGGTGGCGGGCGCGATGTCCCAGGCGGTGTCGGGTGCGGCGTCCCAGGCGGTGTCGGGTGCGGTGTCCCGCACAGGCGTGCTCATCGGCCCGCCTTCGCGGCGGACACGGCGGCCACCCGCCCGGCCGCGCGGTCGGCCCGTCGGGACAGTGCCACCGCCCCGGCGAGTCCCTCGATGGACGCGGGCACGTCCCAGTCCTCCCGGCGCAGGGCGGCGAGCGTGGTCGCGGGCACCACCACAAGGTCCGGAGCCCCGGTCTCCACCGCCCGGACCAGCAGCGCCCAGGCGGCGTCCCAGCGGGACCGCTCCGGGCGCCGGCGGACCGCCGCGACCACGCCGTCGAGGACGGCCTGCCGGAGGTCCCCCCGTTCGGGCAGCTCGGCGCCCACGGGGTCGGCGAGCAGCGCCTCGGGATCGGGCAGGTCCATCCGGTCCACGCTCGCCAGGAGCTCCAGCCCCGGTCCGTCCCCCACCGTGCCACGGACCAGCAGGGACAGCACCTCCCGGTCGGATCCGGCGGCGGTCGCGAAGGCGATCAGCCGGAGGGTCATCTCCCAGCTCCGCGGTGACGGCCAGGCGCCGCCGCGCCGGGTCTCGTTCTCGGGCAGCCGGTGGACCAGTGCGGGGCGGGCGGTCAGCAGCCCGCACACCGCGCGTCGGGCGAAGTCCACGGCCCCGGTGAGGCGTTGGGGGTCGAGCCGCGGCAGGGTGGCCCGCGGCCAGGTCCCGCCGAGGCCGCGGATCACCACCTCGGGATCGTGGGTCCACTGGAGATGGACGAACCGGTTGGCCAGCGGCGGGCTGAGCTCCCAGCCGTCCGCCGCCGAGGAGCGCGGATTGGCGGCGGCCACGATCCTGACACCGGGCGGGAGCCGGAGTGCGCCGATCCGCCGTTCCAGGACCAGCCGCAGCAGGGCCGCCTGGACGGCCGGTGGCGCGGTGGACAGCTCGTCCAGGAAGAGCAGTCCTCGTCCGGCCCGGACCAGACGGACCGCCCAGTCCGGTGGGGCCATGGGGACGCCCTGCTCGGCGGGGTCGTCCCCGACGACGGGCAGCCCGGAGAAGTCGGACGGCTCGTGCACGCTGGCGATCACGGTGGTGAGCGGGAGGTCCAGGGCTTCGGCGAGCCGGGTCAGCGCTGCCGTCTTGCCGATCCCGGGCTCGCCCCAGAGCAGTACCGGCAGGTCGGCGGCTACGGCCAGGGTCAGGGCTTCCAGCCGGGTGTCCGGGCGCGGTTCGGTGGCGGTGTCGCCGAGCAGGGTCAACAGGTCTGCGGCGACGTCGAGTCGAGAGGCGACAGGGGCTGTGGCGGGCATGGTGGACAGGGGCGTGGAAACAGGCATGGGTGACGACCTTCCGGTTCACGGCGGGTGGGTGGGTGGGCGAGGTGCTGGGGCGGGTCAGCGGGAGTCGGCGTGGCGCGGGCGCGAGCGGCGGCCGCGAGAGCGTCGGAGGCCCGGCCGGCCGACGTGCTCCGGCCGGGAACCGACCAGGCCGGCGCGGAACAGCCCGTAGACGATGCGCCGTCGGGCCGCCTCCTCCAGGTCGTCCCGCAAGGCACCGTCGCGCAGCAGCGCTTCGGGCCCGAGCAGCCCCTCGACGACGGCCAGGGCACCGGCGGTGTCGCCGTGGGCGAGGCGTGCGCGGACGTCGTCGAGGTTCTCCGGGTGACGGTGCGCCCGGTCGATGACCTGGAGACAGGGGAGCGGCGTGCCGGTCAGGGAGGCCAGCAGCTCCTCCCTGCGGATCTCGGCGGGGTCGTGGTCCAGCGGGACCAGCACCCCGTCGACCAGCCCGATCCGGTGGAGGGCTCCCCGGCACTCCACCGGGTGGGGTGCCCCGGCGGGGTCGGGCGCCCCCGCCGGGGCAGGGGCGGGCCGGTGGCCCGGAGCCAACGCCGCGGCGACCAGGGGGTGCAGGCGATCGGGCCGGATCAGCCCGGCCCGGAGCAGCTCAAGGTCCGGCAGCACCCAGGTCGCCGCATCGGGCAGTACCGGCAGCCCGGCGGCCCGGTCGGCGGTGGACGGAAGTACGGTGAGCCCGCCCCCGTCGGCGAGCAGGCCGAGGACCAGCCGCTGCCGTGAACCGAGACGAACGGCCACGGCCCCGGGGGGCCGGCCCTCGGCGCGGAGCAGGATTCCCGCCTCCGCCGCCCACCGGTCCACGGCGCAGGCGAACCCCGGGGGCGCCGGGATCCGGTCCGCGGGCGGCCGATCGGCGCCGGCTCGTTCCCCTAGCTCGTGGGCCCGGCGGGCGTCCCAGAGGTGTCGGTGCAGGTCGAACCGGAACCTCCGATGCGGGTGGGGGTGCGGGTGCGGATGCGGATGTCGGCGGTCGCGGGACCCGGCGCGGGACGCGTCCCACAGCGCGAGGCCGATCCGCTGGCCGGCATCCGCCCAGGCCGGGGGAGTCCGGACCACGAGCTGCACCGCGCCCGCGCCGTACCGTGCCAGCGGCACGGTCAGCCCGGGGCGCAGCAGCCCGTCCGGGGCGACCCTCGGCAGGTGCCAGCGCAACAGGTCCGGCGCCAGGTGCCGCAGATCGCCGCGGATCAGCGCCGCGAGATCGCTGCCGTGGGCGCGTGCGACGGATCGCAGGTCCAGGTCGACATCGACACCTGCGGCCGCACATGCCCCGGCCCAGTCACCGACCAGGCGGCGGGCGGTCGAAGTCTCGATCATGGTGGGCGGCACGGCGAACTCGCGCACGCGCTGCCAGAAGGAAAGCCGGGTGTCCCCGTTCGCGGTTCGAGTGAGCATCAGCACTCACTTCACGCGGACGGGACCCCCGATCTGGAAGGAGGAGTCATCATCGCGCCGACCCTACTGCGCGCCCGCTCGACCCCGCACCTCGTTTTCCGTCGGCCCGTCAGCGGGGAGGCCGACGGGCCGGTGGCCGCTGTGTGACCGTGTCACGAGGCGCGTCGGTCCGCCTCCGGCAGTGGGTGCGGTGGCGCGTCCAGCGGTACGGGCGGGGGCGGCGACAGGGGTTGCGGTGCGGGGGGCGCCGTCGGCATCGGGGGGATCCGGGGGACCGGCGGATCCGCCGCCTCCGGTTCGTCGGACAGCAGCGGGATCCCGTGGCGCAGGTGCACCGCGCCGGGCAGGTCGTAGGTGAGCCGACGCTGCGCGACGGTCTGCCGTTCGACGGTCAGCGCGCCGGTGACGGTGCAGTTCCCGGCCCGGATCTCCGCAAGACGGGCGCGGCGCACCACGGCCACCACGCCGTCCAGCTCGATGACGAGGGCCAGCGCCATCCGGACCGAACCGACCGGGGTGCCGTCCACCAGCAGGTCGACGTGCGGGCTGTTGGTCGAGGTGATGCGGTGCCTGGCCAGCGCCACGACCTCCTCGGTGTCGGGGGCGGCCCGGGTGCGCCGGGCGGCCGATGTCAGGGCCGCGTACCGGCTCCAGCCGGAGGCGGCGCACTCGAACAGGTTCCGGCCGAGCAGGCCGTCCAGCGCCGCGGCCACTTCGTGTTCGACGGCCCGCCCGGCCGCGCCGGTGAACCGGGGGACACCGCGCATCAGGGCATCGACGGTGCCTTGTTCGCGCAGGGCCCCGGTGAGCGCGTCCACGGCGCTGCCGGCCTCCGCCGAGAACAGCAGGTCCCGCGCGGTGGCCGGGTCGGTCAGGGTGGCGCCGGTCATTCCTCCTCCTCGTGCTCCTCGACGCGGTGGGTGCCGGGATCGGATCGCGGCTCCAGCCGGACGGTGCGGGTCGGGCCCGCCGGGTCGTCGGTCTCGTCCACCCGCGGCCGGGGTGGTTCACCGGGGGCGGGCTTGACGGCGACGTGCCCGGAGGCCCAGCGCGGGCCCCGATGTCGGCCGACGACGTAGGCCCCGGCGGCGGCGGCCAGCACGGCCGCACCACCGGCTGCCGGGCCGACCACCCAGGTGGTGGGCGTCGCGTCGTCCGCGCCAGGGTCGCCGCCCGCGGCCGGGTCGCTGCCCTGGCCGGGCGCCAGGATCTCGAAGGCGGCGTCGTCCGCCATGGCCGGGTAGGCCGGGCACACCGCGTGCAGGGTGTAACGGCCCGGCCGGGCGTCGTCGGCGATCCGGGTGGTCGTGGTGAACCGTCCGCCGTCGTCGGTGGCGACCCGCCGCCAGGTGGTGCCGTTCCAGGACAGCTCGACCTCGGTGCCGTGGCAGGCGAAGCCGGCGCCGGTGACCGCGACCGGCTCGCCCACCCGTCCGCTCGCGGGGGCGGCGCGCAGCTCGGGCCGGCCGTCCCGGGATCCGGTCGAACCGCTCCCGCCGGGAGGGGGCACCGTGAACGTCGCCTCGGCGTGGTACGGGGAGTCGGGGCCGCAGGACGCCGTCACCGGGTGCTCGCCCGGCGGCGTGTCGGCCGGCACGGTGAGCGGACGGCTGAAGGAACCGTCGGCGGCGGGTGCGCCTCGCGCGACCACCTGTCCGTCCCACCGCACCACGACGAGTGCGCTCTTCGTGCAGTGGAAACCGGTGCCCTCGGCGGTGAACTGCCGCCCGGCGGGTCCGCTCGCAGGCTCCAGGGCCAGGGTGGAGGTCACCTCGTCCCCCGTCGCCTCGACCGTGAACGTCGCCGTCGCGGACACGGTCACCGCCGCGGCGGCGGGCGGGGGCGCGATGGCGGGGCCGGGCGCGGAGACGACCGGGCCGTCGTCGGGCGGTTCCGGTGTGCCGGGTGACGACGGTGTGCCGGGTGACGGCGGAGCGGTACAGCCGGCCGTCACCTCGTGGGCACCCGGAGAGGCGTTCGCGGGGACGTCGACGGTTCCGGTGAAGCGGCCCTTCGACCCGACCTGGGCCGTTCCGGCCGGTGAGGAGTCCCAGGTCAACTGCACGGTGGCGGTCCCGGGGAGGCACGCCCGGAAGCCGTCGCCCCCGACCGTCACCCGGGTCTTCGCCGGGCCGTGGTCCGGGTCGAGGCGCACCGTTGCCCGGGCCTGCGCGGCCGGGGCGAAGAGCACGGAGGCGACGGCGACCACCGCGCCCAGCAGCGCCGCGGCCAGGGCGAGGAGCACCGGCCGACCGGTCCCTAACGGCAATCGCCGCCCGCCTCCGGGGCGGTTCCGGGCACGGTGGGGCCGGTGGGGCCGGTGGGGCCGGTGCGCGGGGGGCCGGGCAGGGCCGGAGCCGCTCGCGCCGGCCGAGCGGGGCAGGTGTCGGGTCATCGCCGACCGTCCTTCTACGAACCTTCTCCCATCATCCTCCGCCCACGGTCACCGCACCATGCCCACGGACGGCGCCCACCGACGATGCCCACGGACGGTCACCGGACCGGGCCCGCCGATCACGGACGCCGTCACGGCGCGTGCGCGCACCCGACCCCCGACGGCCCGTGGAGCCCGCCCTACCGCCCGCCCTACCGCCCGTCCGTGCGGGCGTGACGGCGGTAGTGGTCGAGGACGTCCTGGCGCAGGAGCGCGCCGAAGCCGGCCGACTCCAGACGGAGCCCGAGCTGGGCCTCGGTGAGGCCCAGGGCCTCGGCGGTGGCCGGGAGGTGCCAGTCATGGGCGGCGAGCCGGTCGAGGAGGTGACCCCGGCGGACCTGGCTCTCGGAGAGGCGGAAGGACTTGAGGTAGGCGATCCGGCCGTCCTCGTCGGTGATCGCCTCACCGATGTGGTTCTCCCGCTTGGGCCGGAAGTCCGGCAGGAAACGGGAGAGGGTGAAACGGTCGAGCCGGTACACCGTCCGGCGCCGGTAGTCGGCGTCCAGCAGCCCGCCCGCCATGGCCGTGTCGTGGAACTCCGCCCAGGCGCGCTCCTGCTGCTCGACGGCGGCCCGGAGCGCGGCCGGGGAGTCGACCGGACCGGCCGCCCGCAGGTCGGCCCGGAAGTCGGGGACCGGCGTGCTCAGGACGCCGTAGTGGTGGATCAGCTCGCCGTAGAGGTCGAGGAGCAGGCTCCGGTGCAGCGCCCGGTAGTCGTCGGGGTGCGGGACGGCGAACGCGGCGGCGAGCGCGTCGGCGACGTAGAGCACGACGCCGCACTGGCCGGGGTGGATCTCGAACTGCCGCAGGGCGTCGGCGAGTCCGCGGACCTGGGCGCCGCCGTACGCCTCCTCGGCGCGCGGGGACAGCCCGCGCCGCAGGGCGTGTTCGGACCACTGCTCCCAGGAGATCGACGGGCCGCCGAAGTGCAGGGAGAGGTAGCCTTCGAGGGCGAGGTGGAGCGGCAGGAAGCGCAGGCGGGTCCGGTCCGCCCGCTTGGTCATCCGGCGCGGTGCGTGCACCTTGACCAGCTCCGGCGGGGTCCCCGGCGAGGACGTGTCGAGCCGGGTCCCGTACGCCGCCGCCGGGGTGCCGTCGCCGCTCCAGTCCGCGACGAAGCCGTGCGGGACGTACGAGCTGTACGTGTAGCGGCGGCCCACCGCGACGGTGGCGAACTCGTCCTCGTAGAGCTCCCGGCGGAGCCGGAGCCCCTCGACCGGCTCGTCCCGGACCAGCGGCACCAGCCGCACGCCGCCCCACACCTGGGCGGGCCGGGTGTCGAGGCCGGCCAGGTCGAGCCGGAACGCCGGCGGAACGGTGGTCATCGGCCTGCTCCCGCCGCGAGGAACCGCTCGGTGCGGACGGCCAGGTGGTCCGTCAGCTCGGTGAGGTCGGTACGGCCCTCCGCGAACCGGGCGAACTCGACCAGCGCCGGCAGGTCCTCGGCGTCGCGCAGCCCGGCGGTGGGCACGGTCGGGGCGAGGCGCCGGACGTCGAAGTCCTCGGCGTCGTAGACCGGGTTGAGGTGCACGATGCTGGTCCGCCGCTGCGGGTCCAGCCGGGTACGCCAGACCCGCAGTACCTCGGCGGCCAGGCCGGGCGGCGCGTTGTCCCAGCCGTCCGAGACGATCAGCAGCCGCTGCGGTGCGGTGTCGAGGGCGTCGAGGATCCGCCGGCCGAGCGGGGTCGGGCCCGAGGGGCGGGCGAGCAGCGCGTCCGTGAGGCCGGAGGTCCACAGCGCGGTGTACTCGTCGGCGAGCACCTCCAGCAGGAAGTGGCTCGCCAGGGCGGCGGCGAGCGGCCGCCGACGCTTGGTGCCCGAGCCGTACGAGGAGAAGCTGTCGTCGAGGACGGCCGTGACCCGCCCCCAACTGCCCTCCCGCGCACCGGCGGTGCGTGCGGCCCGGAGGGCCGCGCCGCGCAGGGCACCGGTCAGCTCCGCCCGTCGGGCCGTCCGGTCGGCGGGCGGCAGCCCGAGCACGTACGAGGCGAGCCGGGTGAGCGGCATCCGGGACAGGTCCGTGCGGACGGCGTCGGCGCCGTGGTCGCGGGCGGACTCCTGGAGGCGCAGCCGCTCCAGGGCGGTCATCCGCGGGGCGATGCGTTCCAGGAAGGCGGCACGGGGGATGCCGTGCCGGTGGGCGAAGCCCTCGGCCACCGTGTAGGGAAGCTCGTAGAGGGCCGACTGCTGGTGGTGGGCACGCCGCCAGGCGTCGAGCAGCGGGGCCTCGAACCGGGCGCGGCGGCGCGGGGCGTACAGGAAGTCGCCGGTCTCCTCCGCCACGGTCCGCAGGTGGGTGTGGCGCAGCGCCAGCTTGAGGCCGGCGCGGTACTTCACGGCGTCGAACGCCTGGTCGGGGCGGGCGGCGAGCCAGTCGCGCACGATGGCGCGGGTGCGGCGGTTGTTGACCTTGGCCCGGCGCAGGTCGGCGATCAGCCGGTAGACCCGCTGCGGGGGCAGCAGCGCCAGCCGGCGCGCGATCAGCCGGCCCTCGGTGTGCCGCTGCTCGACGGTCGCGTCGCGGGCGCTCTCCAGCAGGTGCCGGACGATCAGTGCCGCGTTGTGGTCGTTGATGTCCAGGGCGAGCGCGGCGGCGTACGGTCCGCGGTAGTTGACGAGCATGTACGTGTGCAGGAAGTCGAGCGAGAGGCGCTGCTCGTCCGCGCCGCTGTGGAACTCGCGCTGGCCGGTGCCGGTGATGGCGGCGTTGACGAAGAGCAGCACGTCCTCGGCGGCGATCAGGTCGCCGTACGTCTCCACCGTTCAGCTCCCCGCCCCTGTGTGCTGCCGTCCGTAACCCCGGACCCGGAGTGCCGGCCGGGGAATGGGGGCGCGAACTGCGAATCAATGCTGTAGAGGCGCGTTTCGGAAGTCGCACCGGAGTCCCGCGGCCGGCCCGTCGACCGTAGCAGAGGCGGCCGGGCGGGGTGCCACGGCCCGGAGCTGCGGGCCCGGAGCGGCGGGCCCCGCCTCCCGCCGCTCCCGGTGTCGCGCTCTCTCGTCGCCGAGTCGCCGAGTCGCCTTCGGCGGGCCCGTGGGGGGCTCACGCCCAGGGCAGCGCGGCACGGGTGCGCCAGTACGCCTCGGCCGGTTCGGCCATCGGGGCCAGCCCGGCGAGCTGCGCCGATGTGAGGCCGAGCCCGGCGGCGGTGAGGTTGGAGGCCAGCTGCGCGGTGGTGGCCGCCCCCGAGAGCACGACGTCCGCCCAGGGCCGGGCGGCCGCGGCGGCCAGTGCGACGGCGTCGCAGGACGCGCCGGTGGCGGCGGCGAGGGCGCGCAGCGCGGCGGTGTCGGGGCCGGTGGCGTTGCGGTCGGCGAGGCGGCCGTTGGCCATGCCCTCCTTGACCACCACCAGGAGGCCCGCCGCGTGGGCCTCGGCGAGCGCGGGCCCGGCGGACGGCTCCAGCACGTTCCAGGTCGACTGGACGGCGGCGAACAGCGGCCGGCCGTCGGCCTCGACCTCCAGCGCGGCCCGGACGGTCGCGGCCTGCGCCGGGCCGCTGGTGGACAGACCCACCCGGACGCCCTCGGCCGCCAGCCCGGCCAGCCGCGTGTGCAGGGCGGGGTCGGTGAGGGCGGGGCTGTCGGGCGTGACGGAGTGCACCAGGTACACGTCCGGGCGCCTGCCCAGCAGAGTCCGGGTCTCCTCGACCTGACGGTCGAACACGGCCGTCGAGTGCTCCTTGACCTCGTGGACGGGGACCCCGGAGGTCCGCCAGTCGGCGGTGTAGGTGTAGCCCCACTTGCTGCCGATCGTCACGTCGGCCACGTTCCCCGGCCGGGAGGCCAGCCACTCGCCGAGGAACTCCTCGGCGCGGCCGTACGAGCGGGCGGTGTCGAAGTACCGCACGCCCGCCGCGTAGGCGGCGTCGAGCAGGGTGTGGGTCCGGGTCCGCAGCGCCTCGACGGTGCGCTCGGCGGGCAGGTCGAGGTCGCGTCCGAGCGTGAGGTAGCCGGGCCGTCCGACCGCGGCCGTGCCCAGACCGAACCGTCCGACCGACGGCCCGGCGGTGGCTGCGGAGGCGGCGGGTGCGGTCGGCATGGTGGGGGCTCCTTCGGGGGTCGCGGCGGGCGGCGGAAGGTCACCGCGCCCGCACCGCACCCTATCCGCCGACGCCGCCCGGACCGCCTCTGACCTGCGCCGCCCCGGCCGAGCCGGCGCCGCCCCTGCGTGGCCGGGGGCCGGGGGCCGGCGCCGAGCAGGGGCAGGGCCGGGGCGAGCGGGCGGTCCGTCACGGGCGGGCGACGGCCGGCCGACCCGTCCGCCCGCGGGCCCGGCCGCACCCGCCGCGCCGGCCCCGGGAGGGTGCTGCGCGGGATTCCCGGCGACAGGTCACGATCACCGGTGCATCCACGGCGGAACGGCCCCTGGACCGGCGGGAATCCCTTCTGGGGGCACGTCCTGCCTGACTAGGCTTCGAGCTGTGAAGATCGGAGTCAACATCCACAACTTCGGCCCCGGCACCGACCCGGGAGCCCTGCGGAGCTGGGCCCGCACCGTCGAGGACCTGGGGTTCGACCTGCTGATGGTCTCGGACCACCTCGTCATCACGCCCGACGTCGCCGAGCGGTATCCGGCCCCGTTCTACGAGCCCTTCACCACCCTGTCCTGGCTCGCCGGCGTCACCACCCGGATCCGGCTCGGCACGACCGTCCTGGTCGCCCCGTACCGGCACCCGCTGCTCACCGCGCGGATGGCGGCCAACCTGGACCGGCTGAGCGGTGGCCGGCTGGTCCTCGGTGTGGGGGTGGGCTGGGCACGGCAGGAGTTCGCCGCCCTCGGGATCCCGTTCGAACAGCGCGGCCGGCTGACCGACGACCACCTCCGGGCCGTTCGGGCGGCCTGGGCCGACACCGCCGACTACGGTGCCGGGCGGATCCCGGTCTGGGTCGGCGGGAACAGCGACGCCGGGTTGCGGCGTGCCGTGCGCTTCGGTGACGCCTGGCACCCGCTGCGGCCCACCATGCCGTGGCTGTGCGAGGCGGCGGTGAGGCTGAAGGCCGTCGCCGACGAACTGGGGCTCCCCGCACCGGCCTTCGCGCCACGGATCGCCCTCCGGCTCACCGGGGCACCGATCGTCGGTCCGGACCGGAAGGCCGGTGAGGGCACGATCGAGCAGATCACGGACGACCTCGACCGGCTGCGGCTGCTGGGCGCGGAGACCGTCGTCCTCGACCCCTACGACGGGGACCCGCGCACGACCTGCCACCCGGAGACGGGCCGGGAGGCGCTCGCCGCGGTGGCCGCACACCTCCACCGTCCTCAGAGCCGAGACAGCCGAGACAGCCGAAGCAGCAGCCGACGCAACCCGACGGAGCAGCCATGACCGCACCCCACGACCTCGCCCTCCTCCGACGGGCCGTCGCACTCGCGGCCGAGGCCCGCGACAGCGGCAACCCGCCGTTCGGCTCGCTGCTCGCGGGCCCGGACGGGACGGTCCTGGCGGAGGACCGCAACACGACCCTCACCGATCAGGACATCACCGCACACCCGGAGTTGAAGCTGGCGCGGTGGGCCGCGCGGGAGCTGGACCCGGCCACGGCGGCAGGAACCACCCTGTACACCAGCTGCGAGCCCTGCCCGATGTGCGCGGCGGTCGTCCGGCGGGCGGGCCTGCGGCGGGTGGTGTTCGCCCTGTCCGGCGAACAGCTCCTGGACATCAGGCCGGGCAGCGATCAGCCGCCCGTCCCGCAGGAGGGCCCCGCCCTGCTCGACGAGGCCCGGTCCGTCGTCGAGCCGTACTACCGCTGACCCCCGGCGCCCGGCGTCCGGCGCCCCGTTCACCTGCGACGGGGCGTGGGGGGTTGTCGGTCGGGTGCGGTAGTTTGTGCTCGCTCCGGGGAGGCAGCCGGGAAATGCAGGTGCCCGCGCGAGGGGCGCTGTGCTTGCCTGTGTCCTGTCGTACACAGGCAGCGGACCAGTTGCTTCCCCGATCTCTACGCCGCTCTCAGGAGGCTTCCCATCAACGCCGTGATACGCAGGACCGTCCGCACCACCCTGGTCGCCGCCGCCTGCAGCACCGTTCTCGCCGCCGGGCTCGCCGCGTGCGGTACCGTCCAGCAGCTCACCGCCGCGGAGAAGGTGTCCGACGCCTTCGGGAAGCTCAACGACAGCAAGTCGTTCAGTGCGAAGTTCTCCATCGACGCGACTCCCGCGCAGATCGAGGCCTTCGGCACCGCCACCGGCGAGAAGGTCGACGCGGAGACCGCGGCCGCGCTCTCCGCCGTGAGCCTGGCGGTCTCCTTCAGCGCGGACAAGCCGCTCAAGGACGTCAAGCCGAGCAAGGGCGCCGACGGCAAGACCGTCGACGCGCTGTCGGACAAGTCGGTCTCCTTCTCCTACGCGCTCACCGGCAAGGGCGGCGCGTCGCTGGTCGAGCTGCGCCAGGTCGGCGGCAAGACCTACGCGCAGGCCGACCTCGCGGGCATCGCCACGCTGGTCGGCGAGGACCCGGCCCAGGTCAAGGAGATGACGGAGGGCCTGCCGACGGCCCTGAAGGACGGTCTGACCGGGAAGTGGGTCACCTTCGACGCGTCGGCGCTCCAGGACTCCGCGAAGTCGGCCGGCGGCAAGGCGGGGGCCTCGCCCTCCGCCGCGCCCACGCTGGACCCGAAGGTCTCGGAGGGCCTCGCGACGTCGCTGAAGAACATCTTCACCAGTGACGTCTCCTTCGAGGACAAGGGCAAGAAGGACGGCAAGGACCTGATCACCCTCAGCGCTCCCGCCCGCAAGCTGGCGGACGACCTGCTGAAGGCCGTCGAGCCGCTGGCCAAGGAGCTTCCGAGCGGGGCCAAGCTGCCGAAGGCCGTCCCGAGTGACGTGCCTGACCGCAAGCTGGCCCTGGACCTCTACCTGGACGGCGGCGCGCTGTCCGCCGTGACCTTCGACCTCGCCCAGCTGGAGGAGAAGCCCACCCCGGGCGCCACGCTTCCGGTGCGGATCGCGTTCGGCAAGGACGCCCCGGCGGTCCAGGCGCCCTCCGGTGCCGCCGAGATCACCTCGGCGGACATCGAGGACATCTTCGGCGGCCTCCTCGGCGGCGGCCTCGGCGGTGCCTCCGTGGGTGGCGCGGACGACTCGGCCGGTGCGGCGGCGGCCACGCCGCTCACCGACGCCCAGGTGAAGGAGCTGACCAAGGGCGGTGGGCTGACCGAGGACGAGGTGCGCCTCTACAACAAGCTGGGCCTCGGCTACGAGGACATCAAGGACCTGGCCACCGCGGGCGCCTGACCTGATCTGACCTGACCGAGGCCAGTCTGCGGTCCGTCCGCCCCGTCAGTCCCGTTCGCCCCGTCCGCCGCACCCGGTGGGCGGGGCGAACGCGTGTCCGGCCGGTCCGCCGGAACGCGCCCGGCCCCGGGCCGGAGCAGGAATCGGCCCGGAACCGGTCGTCCCGGAAGCAATCCTGTGATGGTGTGGTACCCCGTGTCCGAGTCCAGGGGAGGCCACCGTGTCCCGAACGCCGCAGCAGATCTTCCAGAGCTACGTCTACGCGGGTTCCCTGACCCGGAACGCCGACGCCCTGGCCGAGAACTTCACCGAGGACGGTGTCCTCGAAGCGCCGCTGATGCCGGCCGGCGCCGCCTTCCCCAGGAAGCTGGTGGGGCGCGAGGAGATCCGTCGGACGATGGCGGCCTACTACGAGCGGGAGTCGGAGGGCGGCCGGTTGCCGAACCTGGAGAAGTCCGGGTACGTGCTGCACGTGACCGCCGATCCCGACGTGTTCATCGCCGAGATCGACACGGTCTTCGACGGGGCCGGTGACGGGGCCGGTGACGGGGGAGGGGGCGACGAGACGGTCTCGCTGGTGCAGATCTTCCGCGTCCGGGACGGGAGGATCGCTCGCCTGCGGGACTACTTCGCGCCCGAGTTGATGAGCTGAGGACGTTCGAGCACGCGTCACGCCGGCACGCTCACCGCCGGGGCCCGCGCAGCCGGGACGGTCACCGCCGGTCGTCGCCGGTCGTCGCGGGGAAACCCGCTGGCGAACCGTCCCCTCTCCGACGATCATGGAACGCATGAGCGACCTCCTCCCGACCGACCCGACCGAGACCGACCGGCCCGCACGATGGAGCCGGGCGACCGTCTACCCCGACATGTGGGCCGATCCGGACGACGACCCCCGTGCCCGGGACCAGACCGGTCCGGACGGCGAGCTCGCGACGCTGCTGAACTTCCTGGCGGACTACCGCACCACCCTGCGGATGAAGTGCGAGGGCCTCGACGCCGAACAGCTCGCGCGCCGGTCGGTCCCGCCGTCGACGATGTCGTTGCTCGGTCTCGTCCGGCACCTCGCCGAGGTGGAACGGGACTGGCAGAACTGGATCACCGACGGTGAGCCGCTGCCGAAGCTGTACGGCAGGCGCGACGCGGACTTCGACGAAGCCGTCGCCGAACAGGCCGTGGTCGACGGCGCGTACGCGGATCTGGCGCGCGAGCAGGCCGCGACCGATGCCGCCCTGGCCGGGCACCCGGACCTCGGCGAGCGCCTGGGGAAGGACGGGATCGCGGTGCGGGAGCTGATGGTCCACCGGATCGAGGAGTACGCCCGACACTGCGGGCACGCCGACCTGCTGCGCGAGTGCGTCGACGGGAGGGTGGGCCAGTAGCTCGTGCGACGGGCGGACCGGGGGCGACGTCCTCTCCTTTCGCCCGCCGGTGCGCCCTCGCGTCGTCGCGTCCCCGCGTCCCCGTGCCGGGTGTCTCAGTCCCACCGGACGCGGAACGTGGTGGACAGCGACTTCAGCGCGTCGAGCTCGGCGGCCAGTTCCGGCGCGGACACTTCGATCCGCCGCCCGTCCACCAGCGGCTCGGAGCTGTAGATCTTGCGCAGCGAGAAGTCCCAGCCGGAGGCGTCCCCGGGAACGCCCGGAGCGCTGCCGGCCGTGACCTTCAGCCGGTGCGGCTCGTACCGGATCATGGCACTCTCCACCCGCGTGGCCTCGCAGGCGTCGAGCGCGGACCACAGCTGCGGATCGGTCAGCCGAGCGAGCCCGGCCGGGGCGAGGTCCGTGCTGTCGAGCAGCCGGCGGGCCAGGCGGCGGACCACCGAGACCGGACCCACGTTGTCCCACGAGGTGTGCAGCCGTGCTTCCGCGCAGACCAGGCCGACCAGTGAGGCGGCGGTCTCGCGGTCGGCCGACACCGCGGCGTCCTTGAGCCGGAGTCGGCCCAGCAGTGCGGCCGGATCGGCGTCCAGGCGCCCGGCGGCACGCCCACTGCGCACGTAGGAGTCGAGATGGTCGAGATTCAGCAGGCCGGAGCGGTTGGTGAGCGGTGAGGGCGGCTGCGCGCCGAGTGCGGCGACGACGGCTCCGGCGCTGATCCCGTGCTCCTCCAGCACCGGACGGATCGGGTCGGCCCGCAGCAACTGCAGGCCGATCGCGTGGTGGTCGAGGCCGGAGAGGCCTTCGAAGGTGTGGCTCAACGGCAGGTGGCCGATGTCGTGCACCAGCGCCGCTACCCGCAGGAGTTCGTCCTCCGGACGGAAGTGCGCGACCAGGGCGAGCACGCCGAGGGTGTGTTCGAGCCGGGAGTACGACTGCAGGGTGCTGATCGTCGAGGCCCCGCCGTGTGCCACGAAGTGCAGGCGCCGCAGCGGTTCGGTGCGCAGCAGGGCGACTTCGACGGGGTTCAGCCGGACGGGGATCCGCCACAACGGGTCGGTGAACACGGGTGACAGGCCCACCACATGGGTCGGGGCGGGTGATACCGCGTCATTTCCGGTTTCCTGCAAAGGTTTCTGATCCATTCGGCCGGCCATCCGGTCACTCTACGGGCGGACGCCGGCCTTGGGCAGTCAATTGATCGCCCGGTCACCGGCCGTGCGGCGTGGCGCCGACCCGCAGGTTCGGCGCCACGCCGCCTCGTGCGTCACCCTGCGGGTGATCCCGGTGCGGCACAGGCGACTCGGACCCTACGGACGCCAGACGGTGGCCAGGTGGGAGGGGTAGAGACTTCCCGCAGACCGGAACAGCGAGAGCCCGACGACCAGGCCCGTGTTGTTGATGAACAGGGTGGTGTTGGTGGTGCCGGTGGGGTCGAGGTCCGTGAGGGTGCCGTCGGCGGCCCAGATCTTGCCCGCCTGGTACTGCCGGGCCGGGATGCCGTCCCACGAGTAGCCGATCGCGGTGCCGGAGTCGTTGATCCCGACGGCGGTCGACTTGGCGCCCGACGAGGCGGCGAGGGGGAGAGGGGTGAGGGTGCCGGTGGGGCTCCACTTCGCGGCGGACGTCTGGCTGGAGGTCGGGTTCGGCTGGTGCTGGCCCACGACGGTGCCGGAGCCGTTGATCGCGACCGGCAGGGTGTTCGCCCCGAGGTCGAGGATCGCCCCGTTGGGCGACCGGACCAGGCCGTGCCGGACGGTTCCGGTCGACTGCGGCCGGTCGGCCCATCCGATCACCGTGCCGGCGTCGTTGATCTGGACCGGCACGTCGCCGGCCCCGCCGGTCGGACCGGTCTGGAACGGGGTCGGGGTGCCGGTGGAGCTCCAGATCACGCCGCGGTACGTGCCGCTCCCCGTGGAGGAGCGGCCGATCGCGACTCCGGCGCCGTTGATGTCGACGGCCTCGCTCCTGGTGCCCCCGGGCAGCGGGGCGAGAGCGACGACGGTGCCGTCCGGGCGCCAGGCCACGGCGTGCTCCACGGCGCCGTTGCCGGAGACCCCGACGACGGCGCCGCCGGAGCCGATCGCCGTGGGCTTGCTGTACTGGTCGCCGGGCAGCGGCGGCAGGACGGTGGGTGTGCCGTCGGCGGCCCAGCGGACGGCCGTCGCCCGGTAGCGGTCCCGGGAGGCGGGCCAGGAGATGCCGATGGCGAGGTTCGCGTCGTTCACCCCCAGGGCCTGCGCGAAGTCCTCGCCGGACAGCGGGGGGAGGGTGGTGGGGGTGAGGTCGGGGTTCCAGCGGATGGCGCTGGTGTCGTTGCCCTGGCCGGACCCGTAGGCGTAGCCGACGACGACGCCGTTGTCGTTGACCCCGGTGGGGTCGCTGAAGGACCGGGCGGGCAGGCCGGTCTGCAGGATGGTCGGGGTGGGGGCGGTGGCCGCGACGGGTGCGGCCGGCGTCGCGGGGGCGGCCCCCAGCAGCGCTCCGGCGGTGAGGGCGGCGGTGACGGCGATCGCCGTACGGCGGCCGGTCCGGAAGTCCATGGCACGGGTTCCCTGTCTACTCGGCGACATGTCGGCCCGGTCCGGCGGCGGTTGCGGCGGACGGGCCGGTGGTGCGGTGGTACGGGACGGGCCGTGCTTGCTCGCCGCCGGTACGGACACCGGGCACACCGGGGCGGTGGTACCGCCCGCTCGCGGGTGGCCGGTGGTCGGGCCGCGCGCCCGGCGGCGAACTGTCTTGGCCGCGACTCTAGTTGGCGCACCTCGCCTTCGCAGGTGATTCCGTCTGTCCGGATGAGGCTTCCCAGGTGTGCACGCGTCGGGAGGGGGCGATGGCGCCTTCGCACGTTGCGGACCCGCGCCGGGGCGCCCCTGGCGGCAGCGGCACCCGGGCGCCCGAGGGGGCGGTCGCGGCGGGTGCCGGCCGCCGGCGTGCCGTCGAGTGGGGCGAACCGCCGGCGGGCCTTCTCGTGGAGCCCGGCCGCGAGCGGATCGGCCCGGAGCGCGGCGAGGCGGGCCCGGGCGGACGCCGCGCCGGGGCACGGGTGCAGGCGGCTTCCTGGACGGGTGACCTGTCAGGAGCACCTGGCCACGGTTGTCGGAGACAGCCGGCCGGGCAGGCCCCGGGATCCAGGGCCTGCCCCTGTCGGTGCAGTTCGGAAGGACGAACGCAGGGGATGGTGCGGCGCTGCCTCCCGGGGCGCCGGGTCAGGCCGTCCTGATGTCGAAGGCGTACTCGAATTCTGCGAGTGCCTTGCCCTCGTCGTCGTGGAGCTCCGCCTTGGCGGTGTAGCTCCCACGGTTCAGCATCCCGCTGGGTGCCTCCTCCCAGCCGTGACGGGGGAAGGTCGCCGAGTGCGGCATTCCCTGCTGCGGGAACGAACCCAACATCTGCTTGTCCCGGCCGACCCTGAGACCTTTGCGGTAGTGGCTGCTGGTGTACAGGACCCCGGACACGGGCGCATCGTCGACACGGAAGTCGACCCTGATCCGGTAGTGGCAGCCCTCGGGCAGGACGAACGCGTCCGCCTTGGTCGCGGCGAGTGCTTCCGCGCTGTCCAGCTGCCGCGCCACGGCAGGCCGGCGTTCGTCCTCGAACTCCACCCTGAATGTGAGCAGGTTCAGGGTTCCCCCGCTCCCCTCCAGGCCCTTCCTGTCGCGCTCGACAAGGGCCTTGAAGTAGGCCTCGTCACGCTCCGGAACGTCCACGCCTTCGGACATGCCGCCTCCTCACCGTTAGTCATCACCGACGGACCGGCCGGCGGACACCGCCGGCCACAGGGGGAAGATCACCACACCCGGAGCGGTCCGGCGGGCAGAACACCGCCCCGCGATCTGCCGCCCCGCCCGTCGGCTCGCGAAAACCGCGCCCCTCCCTCACCCGTACGGGCCACGCGCCCGCTGTCCTCCTGTTGACGGGCCGTCCCCGGACGGGCCCGCGCTCCTGCTCGGACCAGCGTGCCGCGGCTCAGCCGCACAGCGAATGCAGTTGATCCCGCGTCGGCCGACGGCTTCTGCACGTGGCCGGGTACCGGTGCTGGTCACAGATCCTGTGACTGGAACCCATAGGTGGCGGGGCCTGCCGGAGTTTCTGCAGGTTGGTGTGTGAGTTGGCCGTGCTAGTTGGCGGGGACCGTGGCGCGTGACTGCGGAGAGTAGTTGTGTGTCGTGGCTCTGGAGCTCAGTGAGTGGGGGTAGGGGGTTGAGGAACATCTATGCCAGATCGTGCGCTAAGCCCGGATCGCTGCTGGTGGGTACCTCACGAAACCTCGGCGCCCAGCCCGTCATGAAGCCGCCCCCCACTCCCCTCCCCGCACGCGCCCCTCGGAAAAGTCCAGCAGCGGCCCGGAGGGGCGGGCGTCCAGCCGGTGCGCCGCGGTCGACGGACTGCCCGGCACCGGCCCCTGGGTCACTCGGCCGGTGCGCGGGCCGAAGGGCCCGGTCGCTCAGGTTCCGCCGGGTTTGCCCGTCGAGACCAGCAGGAGGACGGACGAGCCCGGTGCCACCGGTGCTGCGCCGCCCCGGGGCTGACTGCTGATCACCTGCCCCGCGGGAGCGTTCCAGTCCGTGTGCCGCATGATCGTGCAGCTCAGTCCGAGTCCGCGCAGCAGGCTTCCGGCCTGTTCGACCGGCATGCCAGCCAGGTCCGGCAGCGCGATGCCCGCTCCTGCGGTCTGCTCCTGCTCCTGTGTCGGAGTCGCATTGGCGCTTCCGCTCTTGGGGGTGCCGGTGGCGAGCGGGGTGCACGCCCCGTTCGCCGGTGGGGACAGGGACGGGGAGGCGCCGGGCGCGGGTGGCACGGGCTTCAGCGCGAAGAACCCCACCGTGGCGCACGCCAGCACGCAGCACGCCGCAGCGGTGCCGAGGAGCGCCCGGCGGGTGCGGCTGCGGCTGACGGCTCGCTCGATCGCGGCCGCGTCGACGACCGGTGCCGTCGGCCCGTCGGCGAAGGAGGCCACCGCGGCACGCAGCTCGGCTTCGAGGCCCGGCTCGAACGGGGCCGGTCCGAACGACGTGTTCCTCACTTCGTACCTCCGAAAGCGGCAGACGGCGTGTGCGGCGCCTGGGCGCCCGATACGGAATCGCGCAGCTTGGCCAGGCCGCGGGCGAGCTGGGACCTCACCGCACTCGAAGAGATGTCCAGGACGTCGGCGACCTGCCGGGCGTCCAGATCGTGCAGGTAGTACAGGACCACCACGCTGCGCATGCCCATCGGCAGCCCGAGCAGTGCCTCGATCAGTTCCGCGCGCAGATCCACCTGCCCGAACCGGTCCCGGGGGTCGGCCATCTCGGGCACCCCCGACAGCCCGGGGCGCTCGCCCCGGCGCGACAGCCGCCGCCAGCGGTCGTTGGCCAGGTTGACCAGCACTTTGCGCACGTACGCCTCCGGCGAGTCCGCCACCGCGACCTTCCGCCACTGTCGGCACGCCCGCTCCAGCGCCTCCTGCACCAGATCCTCGGCCACGTGCACGTCACCGGTCAGCGCATACGCGGTGCGGAACAACGCTCCCGACCGATGTGCGACGAACTCCGTGAATCCGTTGTCCGGACCACTCCTGCGAAACCTCACCCGCCGACCTCCTCTCCTCGTCCCGTCCCGATCACTGCCCCCATGACGGCGGAACGGGGCCGAATGCTGCACCGAGCCGCTGGCAGTGACGTGAATCACAGCCGGGACGGAAGGGTGTCCCCGGACCTCGCGCCGCTGCCGCCCGGGGTGCGGGCGGGGCCAGGCGAAGCGGACGGCGCGTCCGCGCCGACGCCCCGACTGACCGTTTGTGTGGCCGCGCGTTCACCGTCGCCGGTCCGACCCGGCCGTGACCGGCCTCCCGGCCCGCCGCCGGGCGCGCCCACCCTCCTGCCGACCGTCAGACGCAGGAAGTCTGGTGCATGCCCTCCTCAGTGAGCGGGACCACCGGCTGCCAGGAAGCTACCCAGCCCCGGCGTTCGTCTCCGGGGGTTCCGGTCGATGGCCGGGCGCGGCTTCACATGTGCGTACCGCTGCGTACCGTCTGCGTACCGCCTTGCGTACCGTCTTATACATACTCTGACCTGGGCGCGTTCGCGAGTCCCGACCGCCCCCGTCCTCAGCGGCGCGCGTCGCCGGGGGCCAGCAGGCTGGTGACGTCCGCGATCGCCTCGGCGGAGGGCTTGAAGTACCGCCGGACGTTGTCCGCCTTCTTGTGCCGGGACTTGGCCATCGGCATCAGCTCGGAGGCCCCCTGCTCGCCGAGGTGGGTCAGGGAGGAGTGGCGGTACTCGTGCGGGTCCCAGCCGGTGCCCGGCCCAGCCAGGGCGGTGTGCTGGTCAAGCAGCGCGCGGGCCTGACCGTAGGAGAGGCGGGCCGGGCCAGTGTCGGGGCAGACGTCGCGAGCGGAGAGCACCTTGCCGGGGCCGGGGCGGCGGTGGGTGACGAACACCGGCCCGCGGGTGCGGCCCCTCAGCAGGCGGGGCAGCAGCCGGGCAGTCCCGGCGTCCCAGAACACCATCTCCAGCACGTAGTCGGCGCGTTCCGCGCCGCGCCGACGCACCTTCGGCTGGGCGCCCTTGGCCTTCACCGGGGCCCGGCGCCCAGCCAGGTCCAGCTCCTCGATGTTGACGTCCAGGATCTCCTCGGAGCGGGCGCACGTCTCGTAGAGCATCCGCCACAGCGCCTTCTCCCGCAGGTGGACGTCGCGGCGGGCGATCAGCCGATCGATCGCCATCTTCGAGCGCACCGGGGTGTCGGAGTCCGGTGGCGGCATCCGCTTCGCCCAGGCCGGCACCTGCGGCCCGTCGTAGCCGCGCTCGGCGCACCAGCTCGTCCAGGAGAGCACCGCGCCGCGGCGGGCGTTCCAGGTGTTCACCGCCGAGCTGCCCCAGAGCAGTTCCAGCGCGCCGACGATCTCGTCGTCCGCAACTGCGTGTGACTGGCAGGGATAGTTGGCCAGTCAAAGCGTGCCCTGTGCGGGCGGTGGGGTGAGTTGGCAGTGATGGTTGGCCACTTTGGGCAGCGATAGTTGGCCAATGCCGCGGGTACTCGATCACGGAAGGTAGCGGAGGCCGGGGTTGGCCGACTGGCCATGGCTGCCTCGAAAGTCGAAGGTGCTGCAGCGCCGACTGGAGGTCACCGGTGGCCGCCTCGCGGGCACCGACCTGGCGCTGGACGTTCGCGCCCCGGCTGCCCCACGGTCAACGAGCCGGGAGTGGCCGGAGCCAGAATGCGCTGGTCAGCTACGGTGGCGGAATGACCGAGAGCCTGCCCGATGACGTAGCCGATGTGCTTGAGCTCGTACTGAGCACGGACCAACCAGTTCACGTTGCGCTCCGACAGCAGGTTCCACGACTCAGCGTGAAGTCCCGTTGCACATGCGGGTGCGGTACCGCCTATCTCGAACTCGACACCAGCGAGGTGGAGCCCGCACCGACCGGCCCCGGCACCGTGGTAGCGGCTGATGCACAGCTCTTCACTGAATCCGGCGAGTGCCCTGGCGAGGTCCTGGTCTTCGCGCAGGGAGGCTACCTGTCGTGGCTGGAGGTCTGCTCATGGAGCGATGACGTCGAGGTGAATCTTGCCGCAGCGCGTCGGTGGCTGCGGCCACCCTCTTGAGCCCGACATCGAGCTCAAGAGGTGGCGGCGGGGAGGCAATTGCCGATCCGGCAGCGTGTGGACCAGGAGCCGGCACGCCGGATCCGTTCACCGCTCGCGCGAGCGACGACGAGGTTGCTGGCCTCGAAGCTGACCCGATCGCCAACTACCAAGAACAGCGGGCTGTCCAGCTCGAAGACGTATCCGTCATCGGTTTCGAGTTCGTTCACGAGCACCAAGCGTGAGGCGGCTTTGGTCCCATCGGCGATCAGACGCATGACCGGATGCTCCCACGCGGCTGCAGCTGCTGCGAAGGGGACTGCTCAGGCGACGCCGAAGTCGCGTCACCGCCGACCCTGGGACCACCTGCACAAATCTCGCTCGGCGCACTCCTCGCACCGTTATCATCCCCGGATGCCTCTCCGCCAGTACGCGTACTTCGCATTGTTCAGCCAGCACGTCTCCGCCGACGAGATGACCTCGCAACTGGGCATCACCCCTGACGAGGTGTCCGTCCGCGGCAGCCGCTCCACCGAGCCGAAGACGATTCCCGTCAGCCACCGCTGGAAGGTCGTCTGCCGGGAGCCCGGCCTGAGCGTCGACGAACAGATCGCCCGGCTCCTCTACAGGCTCCAGCCCCACACAGCCCGCATAGCCGAGCTCGTGAGCCAACTGGCCGACGGCGGCGGCGGGGCAGTCCTGCAAGTCGTGCGCTACTTCAACGACACCGACCACGACGAATCGCCCAGCCACCCGGACGCTCCCGACACGCCCAACCTCTTCGGCTGGCATCTGGAGCGCGATGTCCTGGACTTCCTCGCCGCAGTCGACGCCGAGCTCGACGTGGACGAGTACGACATGACCCCAGGCGAGGACACCATCTGAGCGCGCGAACTTGTACTTACCTGGGCACAGGAGTCAGGGCCCCGACAACGTCAGGAGTTCAAGTTCAGTAGGCTCCCGCTATGGGTGGTCCAGTATTGGTGATTGAGTTGGCCGAGGCGGTTCCTGCCGCGACAGTCGAGCGGCTCCGGGACGTCCTGGTGGGCTCGTCGGCCTGGTTCGTGGAGAAGCGTCCTGGTGGCTACGACCTCAACGTAGTCGCCGATCGAATCGGCGTCGCGGACCTGGGCGAAGTCGACGTGCGCCGGCCATTTCTCGTTTACATCATGGGGCCCGGAATCGGGGACGAGGAGATTTTCGAGGCCGAGCACGCGGATGGCCCCAATCTGGAACCGCTCATCGGTTTCAGCCCGACACACGCAGTGGACGTCATCGCCGGATGCAATAGGCCGATCGATCACATCACCACGGCCCTGTTGACGGCTGCCATCATGGACGTGGTCGGCGGCGTCGCTATTGCTGAGCTACTGGATGACCAGGTTGACGTGGCGGCAGGTCTTCCGGGTGTGATCGCTATGACGGACAGCCCGTGGCCGAATGTTTTCGGCACGGCAGAGTTCCTGCGGGCATGGGCTGTTCAACCGAACTTCCGACTCCTCAAATAATTAGCCGTGACGCCATGTTCGGCTCGCGAGTCAGGATGCATTGTCGCAGGGAGTAGAAGGTCAATGCTTGCTTGGTCCTTCATTTGCTGACCACCATAACTGCACATAAAGTAGTTCATGGAGATTTTGGGATCGACAGTGCCAGGTGGTGCGCGTATGTGTCGAGGGCCTGTCGCAGGGCCTGGAAGTATTCCGAGGCTTTCTCTGTGTAATGGATTCGACTGAGCATTCGGTATTCAGGGAGATTTGGATGGACAGGGCGGTCGCGGGTGGCGAAAGGAGGATGGAAGCACGGGGCCAGAGCCCATTCGCTGCCTGTGGCCTTGGCCCAGATGTAGGCCGAAGCGCATTCACGAATGAGGCCATCCTGTTTCGGCTTTGACGTGCTGCTGGTCAAAGGCGGAAGTTGGTCAGCGATGGTGTACCACTCGTCAAGGCGGAGGTTCCAGAAGGCGAGCTGGTGCCGGCGGCGGCTGTAGTCGGGAGGATCGGGGAGACGGGCGATGTGCTGTGCGAGGGTCTCGAAAGCTTCCGTGAGGTCCCGGCGTGGGGCGACCTGGCCGTCAGGGGAAGTGATTTGGGTTAGCGTGCGTCCGCGTCCGCTGAGGCAGTATGCCGGAATTCCGAGGAACTGGGCGGCGCTGAACAGCGACGAGCCGGTTGCGGCCTGGACGAGGTGAACGGCGGCAGTCCTGCGGAACCTGTCGTTACTTCCGAGTCGGGCTCTGGCGCTGTCGCTGATAAGAAGGCTGAGCCAGCCATCTGGCAGCCATTGGGGAATATGTTCGGGCAGGTACCCGCGCTCGCGGACGGGGATGATGGGTTTGGTGTCCGGTCCGGGCCTCATCGAGGGTTTGGGGAAGCGAAGGGTGAGGGCGTGTTCGACATCAAGTCTGGTCAGAGGCGTACATCCTGACGCGACGGCGCCCCGGGTCTTGGTCCAGTTGCTGGCCATCACTGGTTCGACGTCTTGGAGCAGGACGCCGAGGCTTCGCTGGAACGTCGGCCGTGGCTGGGCGAGAAGCGTGTCGGCAAGGGCAAGGAGGGCCGCGGTGAGAGTGCTGTTGGGCGGTGTCGCATCCCATCGCACTCGGACCGAAGGACCTGTTCCGGCAGAGGAAAGGTAGGCATCCAGGGCGTGCGGGAGTTCGAAGGTTGCATGGGCTGCTGCCTTCGGCCAGGTTGCGCAGACCACGGCTGACATGACCTGCAGATCGCGTATCGCAGCGGAGGCGGCCGCCGGGTCATGGCTGGGTGCCAGCAGGCCGATGATCTTGCGCTGCAGCGACGCAAGCTCGGGCGTGAGCGGCCGGACCGGCAGGACGGCTGCAGTGTCCAGTCGCTGGCCGCAGGGTTGGTGACCGTCCGGCCGCCGGATCTTGGTGCGGCATTGCGCGGGATGAAGACCCGCGACCCACTGGGAGGGAATCAGTGTCCGAGTCGCGCTCCAGTTGCCGCGGCTGTGAGCGGGCTGCACGCAGGACGGGCAGAGATCTTCCAGTAGAGCGTTGTGCTGGAGGCAGGCGAAGACCATCCCAAAGTGCCACTCAACTTTCCAGGCGCCGCCGTGGCGGCGTTGGATCTCGCTGCCGTCGCCAGCAAGGCACTGCGGGCAGTAGCGGCTGGAGGTCAGGAAGAGCCAGTCCCGGGGCCTGCCGGTCGGGCGCAAGGTGGTGCCCCCTGGGCTGACCAGGGCCTCGGTGACAGCTGGATAGCGGCCCACGAAACGTCGCATGGAGAGCGCTTCTGCCTCGGCCTCGGTCAGGCGCGTGCAACGGGCGAAAGACTCCAGGACAGTGGGTTCCATCATCAGCAGGTGTCGCGCCTGGGAGGACTGATTGCCGACACCTGGAGTGGCCAGGCCAGCCTGGCGCATGAGAACGCTCGGAGCCAGGTCGAGGAGGTGCGCGAGCCGCAGGATGAAGCCGGGAAGACTCTCGCCCGGCAGCGGGTCGAGGCTTCTGGGCAGCGGGGCTGGCTCGTTGGCGGACACGGGCACTGATCACCCCTGGGCCTGAGCGGCCACTGGGCCGTCATCGTCGAAGACGGTGTTCCGTTTACGCCTCGGTTTGGCGGCGGCTTGGTTCTCCGCACTGGGGAGCGGAGCCGGGATCGTGGGAACCTCACCGGCTTCCGGATCTCGTCCCGGGTCATCGAGGCTAATGATGATCTCGTCGAGGAGGTCCTCGTCCAGGAGTTCTCGGCCGCCGTCAATTGCTTCCTTGGCGCCGTCCTCGATAAGGCGGTTGAGGAGCCCAACGACGCCGCCGGTGCGGCGCATCAGGTATTCGGGCATGCCGCCTTCGGTGAGCATTCCGGGCTCGGCGTTGAACAGGCGAAGGCCGTCCTCCAGACCACCGAGGTAGTCATGGAAGGCTTGGATATCACGGGGAGTTGTGTAGCGGAAGCGGTCGAGCTCGACCAACTCGAAGCGACGCTCGGTCTGGGTGACCTCCAGGCCATGGATGCGCGCGTTTTCTGGGGGTGGCACCACCCACTGACGCTCCCGCTTGTCCCACTTCGCGCCCCGCAGCAGGCCCGAGCCGACGATGTCGACACCGATCAGGATGAGGGTGACATTCATGCTCATGAAAGCCCGGACCAGGTCCAGTGCGTCCTGGTCGTCGGCCCGGTGCAGTCGGAGCCGGGTGATGTCGTCGAGGATCAGGACTCTGACCCCATGGTCGTCCAGAGAACCGGCAACCTGCCGGACTAGCTGAGGTAGGGTCAGATTCCTGGTATTCGCGCCGAAGAAGTGCAGGATCGCCTCGCAGGTACTCTTCGGCTTGGCGGTAACCGGAGTCTGGACGTAGGCGACCGGCGAGTGCAGGGCGCGAGTTCCAGGCGTCACACCAGGGTTCATGAACTCGTTGAGGTCTTGCCAGGAGTCCTCGAAGTCGGCAGCGACTTCACAGACCGTCTCGGTCTTCCCCTGATAGCCCCAACCGCTGATCATCACCCCGGGCCAGGTCGCGGCAGTCACCTTCAATGCGTTGTTGCTGATGCGCCGTTGGACCAGGCGAGCCACCTTGAGCGACATCGGGGTCTCCTGCAGCGGAAGGTTCACATGAGTCGCCGTGCGGAGCAGGTTATGAAGGGACCGCTGGCGCGGACTCATCGACCGCCACTCGTCAAGGCTCAGCCTCGGCGCGGGGACGAAGGCGCGGCGCATTCTGCGGTAGTACTGCCAGCCCTCGAAGGTGTCCCGGCGCGGTGGTTTGCTCGCCAGAAGTCCAGCAAGTGGGTTCAGTGGCACGGGCGCTGTCATTCGTCCTCCTTGATCTGCTGGTCACCCTCGCCCTCGTCGGGCGGCAACAGGAATACGTTGCGGCGCCGTAGGCTGTCGCCGAGCCGTGGCGGTGGGGTCGGTTGCTGGACAACCACCGCTTCGCGCCGGCGGCGCCGGTCGGCATCCACGGCCTTCTCGACAATGGCTGCTTCGACGGGCCAGGGGACCACCTCAGCCTCCGACGGTGGCTTGCGTGTCGGTGTCTGGTCGGCTGCTGCAGCCGCAGCCTGCGCGGCCAGTCGGGAACGGCTGGTCTTCTCGCGCTTGGTCATCTGGCTCGGCCATTCGCTGACGGGGATCGCCGATCCGAGGATTTCCAGCAGGACCGGTAGGAGATCGGCATCCGTCCGTGGGGCCAGCCGCTTCTGGCGGACTTCGGCGAGCAAGGCCTCGACGGTCTTGTCCGAGAACGCCGGAACCTCCCCCTCCGGCGGCAGCCCGGTCCAGCGAAGGACGTGCCAGCGCTCGACGTCGTCAGGGTCTTGGAAGAACACAGTGCGGCGGTCGCGCCGATCAGATCGGACCACCCACTTGCCTCGGTGTCGACCGCCCCGCCCGGACGGCTGCAGGAAGCGGTCTTCGTCCAGGGCTGGGTCGTGGTACCAAAGTCCGCGGATCTTCACCCCGCGACGGCGGTGGATCTTCACGTGATGGCTGGGCAGGAGTTTGTAGTAGAGCTCCGGCCCGGGAACCTCCAGGTCGAAGCCGCCCTGCTGCATCGACGCTGCGAACAGGGAGTTCGGGCTGTGGTGTTCCTCGGGGGCCCAGGACGGCGCGTACTCGCCCAGGATGCGGTTCTGCCAGATCTTGACGATCCAAGTGGCGATGATGTGCTCCATCTGGGACATCGTCAGGACGGCGTCGCTCTCCGGGTCGGCGCCCCGGTCGGCGACATCGGCTCCGGTGAACCCCAGCAGGTGTTCCAGGAGAAGAGAGTTGAATGCAGAAAAGGCCCGCTCGACAGCGGACTTGTCGGTGGCCCGTAGGGTCCGTGCAGGCAGAATGTTGCAGCCCAGCGTCCGCTGGACGTCCACGATGTGGTGATTCTTGTAGACGCTGCCATGGTCCGTGGTGACCGTCTCGGGTGCGAAGAACGGCAGTGCGGCGACCCGGTGCCCCGCAAACTCAGCAACAAGCGTCGCCGGGACCCCCGGATAGGGCCACTCCATGTCCTCGCCCCAGCCTTCCCGCATCGGCAAGGGCATCATCACGTCCCGCAGCAGCATCGCGATATCCAGCGAGGTGTCCGACAGCAGCGTGAGGCGAAAAGCGACTACCGAGTGCGTGTAGAGGTCGAGCGCGAGCGAGAGCATCGCTGACACCGGCTCGCCGAAGACCGACTCGCGGATCTTGACCGGCAGAGGTGTGCTGTCCAGCGCGATCACCTGCCCAGGCCGGTGAACCACGACCCGCTGGCCGGTGTCTGCGGTCTGGGCTGTGCGGACGTAACGCTGACGCGACCCGTCCGGACCGAACCACTCTGTCCAGACCGCCGTCAGCGTCTTGCGGCCGGGAATGTCCTCGGGTGGGAAGTTGGGAAAGACCTCGCGGACGTACTGGTGCAGCAGGCGATGCCGGGCCAGCATGCTCATCCGCGAGCGCCGCAGGAACTCCTCCCTCACCGCGAAGATCGCTTCGCGGATCTCCTCAGTAATGCTGGGATGCCCGCCGCTCGCGCGCAACCACCGGCCGTCCGCGCAGGCGAGCACGATCTCTTCCGAACTCCGCCCGGCCAAGCGTCGCAGAGTCCGCTCGCTCATGTAGCGAAGCCCGAGAGCGGCTGCCTCGGTAGGGGCGAAGTTCTTCAGCTCCGCCGCCTTGGCCTTCTGACGCTCGGTCAGCGTGGTCACCGCCGGATCGTAGATAGGCCGCGGTTCGTGAGGCAGGGCCCGGAAGGGATCTCCGCTCCGGTAGCCGGTCTCCGCTTCGAGTACATGCTCTGCACGAATGCGGGCCTGCTGAAGCTGTTGCGGAGTCAGGTCGGCAAGACCTGCCGGCTGGCGGGACCGGTTCTGGGACACGTCAGTCACGGCAACTGCCTGGACGTCTGGGTGATTCACGAGCCAGCGGAGTGAACGGTGCTCGCGCCGGCCTTCCGCGGTGGCCAGCACGACCCGTCCGACATGTGGTTCCACCTCCTGCACCGTCCAGTTGAGATCACCCAGACGCAGCTGGACACCGCTGGCCAGGACAAGGACACCCCGGGTCATGCGCGCCCCTCCTGGTGTCGGGCGACGACGTTGCCCAGCCAGATCCGTGAGCCGTCTTGGAGCGGTTCATCCATGCTCATGCCCAACCGGCGCTGCCAGAGAAGACGGATGGCCTGAGCGCGGGCGAGGGCCGGCCATTGCGTTGACTCCACCAGGTCCAAAAAGGACATCGATCCGCCCGTCGCCGTTTCCAGCAACTGGGGCTGCAGGCCCAGCGGGTCAGCTGCAGGCCGCCGCCGGGCCGACAACGCGTCCAGGAGGCTCATGACGTTCGGACGCCATCCCGTCACCACGGCGTACCGCCATCCGGCCGCAGCTGCGACCTCCCGCGTCGCGGCGAACTTCAGGGCGTCGTCGTCCTTGATGAGGTGGCCAGGGCGCACGTCCAACAGCCACCGGCTTCCACCCGGCATCAGAGCCAGGAAGTCCGGGACGTGAGCCGCGCGGCCCGAGGCGTGTTCAAAGTCCAGCAGGAACGGTTGCGGCAGCACCTCGGACACCTGCAGGAAGTCCAGCGCGAGCAGCAGGCGCCTTTCTTCCAGCGACTCGAAGCCGTGCTGGCGCCCGGTCGAGACCATGAACTCCAGCCCAGGGCGATGCATTTGTCGGGCTCGCCAGGTGAACCGGCGCATCGGCTGCGTCGCCAGCACAGGCACCGACTCGATGTTCCGGACCGGCCAGACCACCTGGTCCCCGTCGAACAGCCACGTCGTCACCCAGCGGCGGGGCCAGCCCTCGTCCAGTGCCAGCTGATGACGGAAGGCGCCATCACTGCCGTACGGCTCGATCAGATGGACCAAGTTGCACTCGTCGGAACGACCCCGGGGTGCAGTCTGCGTACCCATGTGCACACGACACCACCCCCGCGTGCGGGTCGGTGATGGATCTCCGAACCTGTTCGTAACTCACAGTTACTTGATCGCCCTCTGGCCAACTATCTCCGCCAATGGCCAATTATCGCTGCCAGTCACACTGCGGTGAACGGGCGGGCCCCGCCCATGGACGTGAAAACAAGCAGGCGTGATTGCTTTTTCTCGCGCACGGTGCCACTCTGCTCACCGACGGCGAACATCGGGCCACCGGTCGGGGAGGCGCTCGCGTGACATCGGGGTCGAAGTCGGGTTCGGGGGCGGCGGATCGGCCGGGGCCGGTGCTGCGGATCGGCAATGCGTCGGGGTTCTACGGGGACCGGTTCTCGGCGGTGCGGGAGATGCTCACGGGCGGGCCGTTGGACGTGCTCACCGGGGACTACCTGGCCGAGCTGACCATGCTGATCCTCGCCCGCGACCGGCTGAGGGATCCCTCCCTCGGGTACGCGAAGACCTTCCTCCGGCAGATGGAGGAGTGCCTCGGCCTGGCCCTGGATCGCGGGGTCCGGATCGTGACCAACGCCGGCGGGCTCAACCCGGCCCGACTGGCGGACGCCGTCGTGGAGTTGGCGAAGCGACAGGGGCTGGAGCCGGCTGTCGCGTACGTCGAGGGGGACGACCTGCTGCCCCGCCGGGCCGAACTCGGACTCCCGGAGGGGCTGTTGGCGGCCAACGCCTACCTCGGAGCGTTCGGCGTCGCGGAGTGCCTGACGGCCGGCGCCGACGTGGTGGTCACCGGCCGGGTGACCGACGCCTCGTTGGTCGTCGGGCCGGCCGTCGCCCGCTTCGGCTGGACCGGGGACGACCTGGACGCCCTCGCGGGCGCCGTCGTCGCCGGGCACGTCCTGGAGTGCGGCGCGCAGGCCACCGGCGGCAACTACGCGTTCTTCCGGGAGCACGACGTCACCCGGCCCGGCTTCCCGGTCGCGGAGCTGCACGCCGACGGGTCCAGCGTGGTGACCAAGCACCCCGGGACGGGCGGCGCGGTCACCGTCGGCACCGTCACCGCCCAGCTCCTCTACGAGACGGGTGGACCGCGCTACCTGGGGCCGGACGTGACGGCGCGTCTGGACACCGTCCGGCTCACCCGGGAGGGCCCGGACCGGGTCCGGATCGACGGGGTGCGCGGCGAGGCCCCGCCCACCACGCTCAAGGCCGGGCTCAACCGGCTGGGCGGGCACCGCAACGAGGTGGTCTTCGTCCTCACCGGGCTGGACATCGAGGCCAAGGCGGACCTGGTGCGGCGGCAGTTCGAGGAGGCGCTGGCGCCCGGATCCCGGCCTGCCGAGCTGCGCTGGACGCTGGCCCGCACCGACCACCCGGACGCCGAGACCGAGGAGACCTCCTCCGCGCTGCTCCGGCTCACCGCACGGGATCCGGACCCCGCCAGGGTCGGCCGCGACCTCGGCAGGGCGGCGGTGGAACTCGGGCTCGCCGGCTACCCGGGCTTCCACCTGGTCGCACCGCCCGGGCCCGGGGCGCCGTACGGGGTGTTCACGGCCGTGCCCGTGGACGCGGCGGTGGTCGAGCACACGGCGGTCCTGCCGGACGGCCGCCGGGTGGCCGTCCCGCCCGCCGCACCGCCGCCCGCCGCACCGCCGCGTCCCGAACCGCCGCCGCCCGCGCCGCAACTCCCGGGCGGGGAAGCCGGGTACGGGCTCCCCGAGCCGCTCCCCGACGGCGGTCCCACCCGCCGGGCACCGCTCGGCCTGGTGGCGGGCGCCAGGAGCGGCGACAAGGGCGGTGACGCCAACCTCGGCGTCTGGGCCCGCGACGAGCCCGGCTGGCGCTGGCTCGCGCACGCCCTCACCGTCGACCGGCTGCGGGAGCTCCTCCCCGAGACGTCGGAGTCGGAGATCGTCCGGCACGCCCTGCCGAACCTCCGCGCGCTCAACTTCACCATCACCGGTCTGCTCGGCGAGGGGGTGGCGGCCCGGCACCGCTTCGACCCGCAGGCGAAGGCGCTGGGGGAGTGGCTGCGCTCGCGCCACCTCGACATCCCGGAGGCACTGTTGTGACCGTCCTGCCCACCCGCCTCGACCCGGGCGGCGCCGACTTCACCGGGCACCGCGCCGCGATGCTCGCCAAGCTGGCCGAACTCGACGCCGAGCATGCCGCGGCGCTGGCCGGCGGCGGTCCCAGGTACGTCGAACGCCACCGCGAGCGCGGCAAGTTGCTGCCGCGGGAGCGGATCGAGCTGCTGATCGACCAGGACTCGCCGTTCCTGGAGCTCTCCCCGCTCGCCGCCTGGGGCAGCGACTACCCGGTGGGCGCCGCACTGGTCACGGGGATCGGCGTGGTCGAGGGCGTCGAGTGCGTGATCACCGCCAACGACCCGACCGTGCGCGGCGGAGCCTCCAACCCGTGGACGCTGCGCAAGGCCCTGCGCGCCAACGAGATCGCCCTCACCAACCGTCTCCCCCTGGTCAATCTGGTCGAGTCCGGCGGCGCCGACCTGCCCAGCCAGAAGGAGATCTTCATCCCCGGCGGCGCCCTCTTCCGCGACCTCACCCGGCTCTCCGCCGCCGGGATCCCCACCGTGGCGGTGGTGTTCGGCAACTCGACGGCCGGCGGCGCCTACGTGCCCGGGATGTCCGACCACACCGTGATGGTCGCGGAGCGGGCCAAGGTGTTCCTGGGCGGCCCGCCGCTGGTGAAGATGGCCACCGGGGAGGAGACGGACGACGAGTCGCTCGGCGGCGCCGAGATGCACGCCCGCACCTCCGGGCTGGCCGATCACTTCGCGGCGGACGAGCAGGACGCGCTGCGCCTCGCCCGCCGGATCGTGGCCCGCTTCGACCACCGCAAGCCGGGCCCCGACCCCGACCCGTCGGCCGAGCCGCCGAAGTACGCCGAGGAGGAACTGCTCGGCATCGTCCCGGGTGACCTCAAGGTGCCGTTCGACCCGCGCGAGGTGATCGCCCGGATCGTCGACGGCTCCGACTTCGACGAGTTCAAGCCGCTCTACGGCACCAGCCTGGCCACCGGCTGGGCCCGCCTGCACGGATACCCGGTCGGCATCCTGGCCAACGCGCAGGGCGTCCTGTTCAGCCAGGAGTCCCAGAAGGCGGCGCAGTTCATCCAGCTGGCCAACCAGCGGGCGGTCCCGCTGCTCTTCCTGCACAACACCACCGGGTACATGGTCGGCCGCGCGTACGAGCAGGGCGGCATCATCAAGCACGGCGCGATGATGATCAACGCGGTCGCCAACTCCCGCGTCCCGCACCTGTCCGTGCTGCTGGGTGCCTCCTACGGGGCCGGTCACTACGGCATGTGCGGGCGGGCGTACGACCCGCGGTTCCTGTTCGCGTGGCCGAGCGCCAAGTCGGCGGTGATGGGGCCGCAGCAACTGGCCGGGGTGCTGTCGATCGTCGCGCGGCAGTCCGCCGCCGCGAAGGGCCGGCCCTACGACGAGGACGCGGACGCGGCGATCCGGGCCATGGTGGAGCAGCAGATCGAGGCGGAGTCGCTGCCGGTGTTCCTCTCCGGGCGGCTCTACGACGACGGGGTGATCGACCCGCGCGACACCCGGACGGTGCTCGGGCTCTGCCTCTCCGCGGTCCACAACGCGCCGGTCGAGGGCGCGTCCGGCTATGGCGTCTTCCGGATGTGAGAGGGGACAACGTGCTGATCACCCACCTGCTGGTGGCCAACCGCGGCGAGATCGCCCGCCGGATCCTGCACACGTGCCGGGAGTTGGGCATCGCCACCACGGCCGTGTACGCCGACCCGGACGCCGATGCCCCGCACGTCCGCGAGGCCGACACCGCCGTCCGGCTGCCCGGTGCGGCGCCCGCCGACACCTACCTGCGCGGCGACCTCCTGATCGCCGCCGCGCGCGCGGCCGGCGCCGATGCCGTCCACCCCGGGTACGGGTTCCTCTCGGAGGACGCCGGTTTCGCGCGGGCCGTGCTGGACGCGGGCCTCGTCTGGGTCGGTCCCGGGCCGGAGGCGATCGCCGCGATGGGCTCCAAGACGGCCGCCAAGCGGCTGATGACGAAGGCCGGTGTGCCCGTCCTGGACGCCTTGGCCGAGCCGGTCGAGGCCGACCTGCCGCTGCTGGTCAAGGCGGCCGCCGGCGGCGGTGGGCGCGGTATGCGGGTGGTACGCCGACTGGCCGACCTGGAGGGCGAGTTGGCTTCGGCCAGGGTGGAGGCGGCGAGGGCCTTCGACTCCGACGAGGTGTTCTGCGAGCGCTACCTGCCCGCCGGCCGGCACGTCGAGGTGCAGGTGCTCGCCGACGCGCACGGGACGGTGTGGGCGGTGGGCGACCGTGACTGCTCGTTGCAGCGGCGGCACCAGAAGGTCGTCGAGGAGGCGCCCGCGCCCGGCCTCGACCCGGCGGTGCGCGCCGCCCTGCACGAAGCCGCCGTCGCCGCCGCCCGGGCCACCGGGTACGTCGGCGCGGGGACGGCGGAGTTCCTGCTCGCGCCGGACGGGCGGTTCTACTTCCTGGAGATGAACACCCGTCTCCAGGTGGAGCATCCGGTCACCGAAGCCGTCACCGGCCTCGACCTGGTCGCCCTCCAGCTCACCGTCGCCGAGGGCGGGAGGCTCACCGGGCCCGCGCCGGAAACGGTCGGCTGCGCGATCGAGGCCCGCCTCTACGCGGAGGACCCGGACCACGCCTGGCGGCCCTCCACCGGAGTCCTGCACCGTTTCGGGATCCCGCTCCCGCACACCGAGTTCACCGGGCGCGGGCTACGGCTGGACTCCGGCGTCGCCGACGGCGGCGAGATCACGGCGCACTACGACGCGATGCTGGCGAAGGTGATCGCCTGGGGGCCGACCCGGTCGGCCGCCGCCCGGCGGCTGGCGGACGCGCTCGCCCGGGCCCGCATCCACGGGCCCGTCACCAACCGGGAGTTGCTGGTGCGCGCGCTCCGGCACCCGGAGTTCCTGGCGGGGCGCCTGCACACCGCCTTCCTGACCGAGCACGCGGCCGAGCTCGTCGCGCCGGCCGCCCCGGCCCCCGCCGGCGCCCGTGGTGGCGCCCCCGACGGTGCTGACCGGGCCCTCGCCGCCCTCGCCGCCGCGCTCGCCGACGCGGCGGGCCGCCGGACCGCACTGCCGTCGGGCTGGCGCAACCTCCCCTCCCAGCCACAGGTGAAGCGCTACCGGACCGCCGACGGCGTCGAGACGGAGGTCCGCTACCGGCTCACCCGCGACGGCCTGCGGGCCGAGGGCCACCCGGACACGGTCCTGGTCGACTCCTCGCCGGAGCGCGTCACGCTGCGGACCGGCCCGCTCCGCCGGACCTTCGACGTCACCCGCCACGGCGACCGCGTGTACGTCGACACACCGTCCGGCACCACCGTGCTCACCGTGTCGGACCGCTTCCCCGACCCCGCCGCGCGGACCGACCCGGGCGCGCTGCTCGCCCCGATGCCGGGCACCGTCGTCCGCACCGTCGCCGCCGTCGGCGACACCGTCACGGCCGGGCAGCCGCTGCTCTGGCTGGAGGCGATGAAGATGGAGCACCGCGTCACCGCTCCCACCGACGGCGTCCTCGCCGAGCTCCGGGCCGCCCCGGGCCAGCAGGTGGAGCTCGGCACCCTGCTCGCCGTCGTGCAGCCCGCCACCTGAGCACCGCCCGCCCGGAACGGCCGAGCCGAGCCGGGCCCCGGCCCCGGCTCGCAGGCCGCCCCCGCCTCCGCCTCCGCCCCCGTACCGAGAGCCCTCGCCCCCGCCCGGAAGGACCAGGCCATGTCCGCACCGCGCACCACCGCCCCCGGCAGCCCGCTCGTCGAGACCCCCGAACGCCAGGCGCTGCGCCGCGCCGTCGCCGACCTCGGCGCCCGTTACGGCTCCGCCTACTACCTGGCCAAGGCCCGCGCCGGCGAGCCCGTCGACGAGCTCTGGGCCGATGCCGGGAAGGCCGGCTATCTCGGGGTGAACCTCCCCGCCGAGTACGGCGGTGGTGGCGGCGGGATCACCGACCTCGCCATCGTCCTGGAGGAACTCGGCACGGCCGGGTGCCCGTTGCTGCTCCTGATCGTCTCCCCGGCGATCTGCGGCACGGTCGTGGCCCGTTTCGGCACCGAGGAGCAGAAGCGGCACTGGCTGCCCGGACTGGCCGACGGCAGCCGGCGGATGGCCTTCGGTATCACCGAGCCGGACGCCGGCTCCAACACGCACCGGATCTCCACCGTCGCGCGCCGCGACGGCGGGGACTGGCTGCTGACCGGCCGCAAGGTGTTCGTCTCCGGCATCGACCACTCCGACGCCGTCCTGTTCGTCGCCCGCACCGAGGACGCCCGCACCGGGCGGCTCAAGCCCGCCCTGTTCGTCGTGCCGCGCGGGACCCCGGGCTTCGAGTTCCGGCCGATCCCGATGGAACTGGTCTCCCCCGAACGCCAGTTCCAGGTCTTCCTGGACGAGGTCCGGCTGCCCGCCGACGCCCTGGTCGGGGACGAGGGCGCGGGGCTGCTCCAGCTCTTCGCGGGCCTCAACCCCGAGCGGATCATGACCGCCGCGTTCTCCCTCGGTCTGGCCCGCCAGGCGCTCGGCAAGGCCGTCGAGTACGCGAAGACCCGCACCGTCTGGTCGACCCCGATCGGCGCGCACCAGGGCCTGGCGCACCCGCTCGCCCGGTGCGCGGTGGAGATCGAGCTGGCGCGGCTGATGACCCAGAAGGCGGGTCTGCTCTACGACGCGGGCGACGACCGGGCCGCAGGCGAGGCCGCCAACATGGCGAAGTACGCGGCGGGGGAGGCGGCCGCCCGGACGGTCGACCAGGCCGTTCAGACCCTCGGCGGCAACGGCCTCACCCAGGAGTACGGCCTCGGGGCCCTGCTCGCCGCGACCAGGGTCGGCCGGGTCGCCCCGGTCAGCCGCGAGATGGTGCTCAACTACGTGGCCCAGCACACGCTCGGGCTGCCCAGGTCCTACTAGGCGGGCCGGACCGGTCCCGGACGGGGCGGGGCCGGCCCCGCCCCGAGGACTCCCTGCCGCCCCACCGCGCCGAGCCCTCGAACGGATCGTCGCATCATCGTTCTGGCATCTGACCGTCTCCGGAGGCGTCCGGCCCTCCGACCTCGGTGTTCGCGGACCGCGCCCCTTCTTGCGCCCCGCGCGCTCCGCCAAACGTTCGTCACTACGACGCACCGCCCGGCCACTGTCCGTATGCTCCTGTGCGCACCGTGCGGCCGGTCGTCCCGGACCTCCCGCCGGCCACCCCGCCCCGCGCCAATTTCCGCACAGGAGGCACTCCTTGGTGTTCCACAGCGAGTTCCCGGACGTCGGCATCGTCGACCTGCCCCTGCACGAGGCCGTCCTGGGCGGCGCCGAACGCCACGGTGACCGGCCCGCCCTGGTCGACGGTGTCACCGGCGAGACGGTCACCCACGCCCAGCTCGGCCGCGCCGTCCGCCGGGTCGCGGCCGGACTGGCCGAGGCGGGCGTCCGCCAGGGCGACGTGGTGGCCCTGTTCAGTCCCAACTCCATCGGCTACCCGATGGCCTGCTACGGCGCCGGTCGGGCCGGCGCCACCGTCACCACCGTCTCCTCCTTCGCCACCGCCGGCGACCTCGCCGGCCAGCTGGCCGACAGCGGCGCCCGCTGGCTGATCACCGTCTCGGCGTTCCTGCCCACCGCCCGGGCCGCCGCCGAGAAGCTCGCCGCCGAAGGCCGGCCGCTCGCCGAGATCATCGTCCTCGACGGCGTCCCGGGCCACCGCTCGCTCGCCGACCTGCTCGCCGCCACCGGCCCCGCACCCGGGATCGACCTCGACCCGGCGACCGACATCGCCGTCCTGCCGTACTCCAGCGGCACCACCGGGATGCCCAAGGGGGTGATGCTCACCCACCGATCGATCGCCACCAACCTCGCCCAGACCGACGCCCTCTACCGCCCCGCAGAGGGCGAACGGGTGCTCGCCGTCCTCCCCTTCTTCCACATCTACGGCCTCGCCGCCCTGCTCAACCAGCCGCTGCGCTGCGGTGCCACCGTCGTCGTGCTGCCCCGCTTCGACCTGGAACAGTTCTGCCGCACCATCGAGGAGCAGCGCGTCCAGGCCCTGATCGTGGCCCCGCCGATCGCCCTCGCGCTGGCCCGGCACCCGGTGGTCGACCGCTACGACCTGTCCTCGGTCGAGTACCTGCTCTGCGCGGCGGCCCCGCTGGACGGCGATCTCGCCGAGTCCTGCGCCCGCCGCCTCGGCCTGCCGCACATCCTCCAGGGCTACGGCATGACCGAGCTCTCCCCGGTCAGCCACCTGGTCTCCCCCTCCGAGACCGACCCGCCCCCGGGCTCGGTCGGCCGGATGGTCCCCTCCACCGAGCTGCGCGTCGCCGCCCTCGACGGCAGCGACCCGGACCTCGGCCCCGGTGAACGCGGCGAGCTGCTGATCCGCGGCCCCCAGGTGATGAAGGGCTACCTCGGCCGCGCGTCCGAGACCGCCGCCACCGTCGACGCCGACGGCTGGCTGCACACCGGTGACGTCGGCTTCGTCGACGACCGCGGCTACCTGCACATCGTCGACCGGGTGAAGGAGCTGATCAAGTACAAGGGGTACCAGGTCGCCCCCGCCGAACTGGAGGCGCTGCTGCTCAGCCACCCGCAGATCGCCGACGCGGCGGTGATCGGCGTGCGCAACGCCGAGGGCACCGAGTGCCCCAAGGCCTTCGTGGTGCGGGCCCCGGGCAGCGCGCTCACCGAGGAGGAGGTGGCGGCCTTCGTGGCCGGGCAGGTCGCCCCGTACAAGAAGGTCCGCGTGGTCGAGTTCCTGGAGGTCGTCCCCAAGTCCCCGGCGGGCAAGATCCTGCGCCGGGAGCTGCGGGCCCGGGAGGCCGCCCGCTGACGGGCACCCGCCGCGTCGCCGAACGACCCGGGGCGTCACCGGCCGCACCGCGCGGGCCGTGGTCTGGCAGGATCTGGCGCACCCCCCGGGCCCCCGGGCCGGTCGCCGTCCCCGGCCCCGCCCGCCGGCCCTCGCACGAACGGAACCGCCACCGCAGATGACCACGCACCCCGCCGCCCGCGCCCCCCAGCAGGACCGCAGCCGCGCCACCCGGGCGCGGCTGCTGGCGGCGGCCGTCGACTGCCTCGCCGAGCTCGGCTGGAACGGCTCCACCGTCGCCGTCGTCGCCGAGCGGGCCGGTGTCTCCCGGGGCGCGGCCCAGCACCACTTCCCGACCCGCGAGGACCTCTTCACCGCGGCGGTCGAGCACGTCACCGCCGAGCGGCTGGCCGCCGTCCGGGCCCACGCGGACGAGCTGCCGGTCGCGGGCCCGGCGCGCACCGAGGCCGTCGTCGGCATGATCGTCCGCCTCTACACCGGCCCGCTGTTCCGCGCGGCCCTCCACCTGTGGGTCGCCGCCGCCACCGAGGAGTCGCTGCGCGACCGGATCATCGGCCTGGAGGGACACGTCGGACGCGAGGCCCACCGGGCCGCCGTCGAGTTCCTCGGGGCCGACGAAAGCGTTCCCGGTGTTCGCGAGACGGTGCAGGCCACCCTCGACATGGCACGCGGTCTCGGCCTGGCGAACCTGCTCACCGACGACAGTGCACGACGATCCGGAGTGATCCGGCAGTGGGCGGGCGTTCTTGAGGGTACGCTGCGGCCGGTACGCCCATGACGCCCGTACACCTGAACGACCGGCCGACCCTTCACCAAGGGGTCGCCGGGCGGCCGATGTCCGTGCAGTCTGGAGAAGAACCCCGGCCGGCACGGACCGCGAGGCCCCGCCCGGCCGGGCACGAGCCGAACCGGGGTGCTGCCTGATCATGCGGAGACACGAGTGGGACGCGACCGACGCCGCCGGCCCCGATCCGGGCGGCACCTCCGCACGTCTGGACGGCCATCGGCTCGTTCCGCTCGCCACCGCCCTGCTCCAGGACGACGGTCTGATCCTCCACTGGAGCGAGGACGCCGAGGCACTGCTCGGCTACCCCGCCGACGAGGCCGTCGGCAGCTACGCGGCCCAGCTGCTCACCGCCTCGGACGACCGCCCCGAAGTGCTGGAGCTCTTCGAACGCATCATGGGCGGCAAGGGCTGGTCGGGCGTCTTCCCCGTCCGCCACCGCGACGGTCACACCGTCGAGCTGGAGTTCCGCACCTACCCGATCTCCGGCCCCGGCGGCACCCTGCTGCTGCTCGCCACCGCCTCCGACACCGTCGCCCTGCACCGCGTCGAGGCGGACCTCGCCGTCCTCGACGGCATCTTCGGCCAGTCCCCGATCGGGATGGCCGTCTACGACACCGACCTGCGCTACGTGCGGCTGAACGAGTCGCTGGCCCGGATGAACGGCGTCCCCATCGCCGCCCACCTCGGCCGCCGGATCAGCAGCGTGCTGCCCGGCATCAACAGCGCCGAGATAGAACAGACCATGCGCCAGGTGCTCGCCACCGGCCGCCCCGTCGTCGACGCCCGCTCGCACGGCCGCGTCCCCGGGGACCCGCGCCGCGACCGCGCCTGGTCCGCCTCCTACTTCCGGCTGGAGGACTCCACCGGCCGGGTCTTCGGCGTCTGTTCGTCGATCATCGACGTCACCGAGCGCTTCCAGGCCGAGGCCCGCGCCGCCCGCGCGCAGGAACGTCTCTCCACCATCGCCGAGGCCACCGCCCGGATCGGCACCACCCTCGACCTCCAGCGCACCGCCGAGGAGCTGATCGAGGCGGTCGTCCCGCGGTTCGCCGACTTCGCCACCGTGGACCTGCTCGAAACGGTGCTGCGCGGCTCCGAGCCCACCGCCATCCCTGAGGACCGCTCCGTCCAGCTGCGCGCTGTCGCCGTCGGCGAGTCCTACGAGTCCGGACTGGTCCACGCCGTCGACACCATCGGCGAGGTCTCCGAGTACGCCCCCGGCCGCAGCTACACCCAGTGCCTGCGCAGCGGCCGCCCGCTGCTGCGCGCCCACGTCGACGAGGAGGTGCTGCGCGGGCTGGTCGCCTCCGAGGACCGCGTCGCCCCCGGCATCGAGGCGGGCATCCACTCGTACCTGATGCTCCCGCTCACCGCGCGGGGCATGGTGCTGGGCGGCGCCGAGTTCATCCGCATGCGCAACCCCGAGCCGTTCACCGCCGCGGACGTCGCGCTCGCCGAGGAGCTGATCGCCCGCACCGCCCTCGCCATCGACAACGCCCGGCTCTACCGGCGCGAGCGCGAGACCGCGCTCACCCTCCAGCGCAGCCTGCTGCCCCAGGAGATCCACCGGACCCTGGGTCTGGAGATCGCCTACCGCTACCTGCCCTCCAGCGTCACCAGCGAGGTCGGCGGCGACTGGTTCGACGTCGTGCCGCTCTCCTGCGGGCGGGTCGCCCTGGTCGTCGGCGACGTCATGGGCCACGGCATCCGGGCCGCCGCCACCATGGGCCAGCTGCGCACCGTCGCCCGCACCCTCGCCACCCTGGACATGCCGCCCGAGCAGGTGCTCACCCGGCTGGACGAGACCGCCTCCGGCATCGGCGAGGGCCAGTTCGCCACCTGTATCTGCGCCGTCTACGACCCCCTGGAGCGCACCGTCCAGGTCGCCTCGGCGGGCCACCTGCCGCCCGTCTGGGTGGCCCCCGACGGCACCGCCCGCCGGGTGGAGGTGCCGCCGGGCGTCCCGCTCGGGGTCGGCGGCGTGGCCTTCGAATCCGTCGGGTTCAGCCTCCCCGAGGGCGCCATGGTCGCCCTCTACACCGACGGCCTGGTCGAACGCCGAGGCCACGACCTCGACGAGGGCATCGACCTGTTCGCCCGCACCCTCTCCGGCCCCGGACGCACCCTGGAGGAGAGCTGCGACGCCGTCCTCGGCGCGCTGGTCACCGATGGCACCGACGACGACATCGCGATGATCATGGCCCGGGTGCTGCCGCTGCCCGCGGACCGGGTCGCCACCCTGCCGCTCACCGGCGGCGGGAGGCTCCCCGGCATGGCCCGCCGCTTCACCCGCAGCACGCTCGACGGCTGGGGCCTGTCCGGCCTCTCCGACTACGCCGAGCTGCTGGTCAGCGAGCTGGTCACGAACGCCCTGCTGCACGCCGACGCCCCGCGCCGGCTCCGGCTCTTCCGCGACCGGGTGCTCACCCTGGAGGTCGCGGACGCCGGCGGCCAGACGCCCCAGCTGCGCCCCTTCGCCGAGCAGGACGAGGGCGGGCGCGGCATGTTCCTGGTCAGCGAACTCGCCCAGCGCTGGGGGAGCCGGCTGACCCGCGACGGCAAGGTGGTCTGGGCGGAGCTGGAGCTCCCCTTCGGCGCGGTGTGACGCCGCCGGGCCTGCCCGAAAGCGTCCGTCCGGCGCGAACCGTCGGGCCCGGCACACGACGGGGCCCGGTCCGATCGACGATCGGACCGGGCCCCGCGTGCCGTGACTACACCCCGGCCTTCTCCGGCGTCCGCTCCTCCTTCGGCTCCTGCTGCGGGGCCGCGTCGGGCAGCTTCCGCAGCAGCCGCCAGGCCAGCAGGGCCGCGCCCAGCAGCAGCACGCCCGCCAGGACCGCCGCGACGTTCAGCCCGTGGACGAAGGCGTCCCGGGCACTGGCCAGCAGCGGAGCGGCCAGCGTCTCCGGCAGTCCGTGCGCGGCCTCGACCGCGCCGCCCAGCGACTCACCGGCCTGCGCCGCCGCAGACCCGGCCTCGGCGGGGACGACCAGCCGGCCCACGTACAGTGCGCCGACCACCGAGCCGACCAGCGCGATGCCGAGCGCGGTGCCCAGCTCGTACGCCGTCTCGGAGACCGCGGACGCGGCGCCTGCCTTGTCGGCGGGCGCGGCACCCAGCACCAGGTCGGCGCCGAGCGTGTAGACCACGCCCTCGGCCGTGCCGACCAGGAGGAAGGCGGCGGCCAGCACCAGGTAGGTGGTGTCCTGCTGGATCCAGCCGAGGATGCCGATCCCGACGCCCATCGTCAGCAGTCCGGCGGTCAGCGCCGTGCGGGCACCCGTGCGGCGGACCAGCCGCGCGGTCAGCAGGCCGCCGACCACCGCGCCGGCGAAGGCCGGCAGCTCGGCCAGGCCGGCCTTCAGCGGCGGGTAGCCGCGTACCAGCTGCAGGTACTGCGAGGTCACGAAGACCACGCCGGAGAGCCCGATCAGCGCGGTCAGCGACGCGAGGACGGCGGCGGTGAAGCGACGGTCGGTGAAGAGCCGGACGTCCAGCAGCGGGGTCTCCAGCCGCAGCTGGCGGCGGACGAAGACGGTCAGCGCCGCCGCGCCCAGGACGGCCGCGACCGGCACGTCCCAGCGGACGAGGCCGTGGGCGGCGGCCTCCTTGATCGCGTAGACCACGCCGATCACACCGGTGAGGGAGAGCAGCACGCTCAGCACGTCCCAGCGGCCGGGCTTCGGGTCCTTCGACTCGGGCAGCAGCCAGGCACCGAGCACCAGCAGCAGGAGCAGCACCGGGATGTTGAGCAGGAAGACCGAGCCCCACCAGAAGTGCTCCAGCAGCACCCCGCCGACCACCGGGCCGAGCGCGGCGCCGGCGGTGGCCGCCGCGCCCCAGATGCCGATCGCGGTGGCCCGCTCCCGGTCGTCCGGGAAGAGCGAGCGGATCAGCGAGAGCGTGGACGGCATGACGGTCGCCCCGGCGACGCCGAGCAGCGCGCGGGCGACGATCAGCCAGCCGGCGGTGGGGGCGTAGGCGGCGAGCAGCGAGGCGGCGCCGAACGCGGCGGAGCCGGCCAGCAGCAGCTTCTTGCGGCCGATCCGGTCACTGAGCGCGCCCATCGAGACCAGCAGGCCGGCCAGGACGAAGGAGTAGGCGTCGCCGATCCAGAGCAGCTGGGTGCCGCTGGGCCGCAGGGTCTCGCTGATCGAGGGGATGGCCAGCGAGAGGACGGTCGCGTCGACGGCGACCAGGGTGACGGCCAGGACGAGGACGGCGAGGCCGGTCCAGCGCTGGCGGGGGCGGAGGTGGACGGTGCTGCTCATGGGTATCGGTGTCCGGTTTCCGGTCCGAGGTGCGTGGATGGTGGAGATCAGTGCGGCTGAGGCTGAGGCTGAGGCTGAGGCTGCGGGTGGGGCTGCGGCCGGGAGCTGCGCAGCGCGCCGCCGAGGAACAGTTCGGCCAGCGAGAACGCGGCGTCGCGCGGGGCGAGCCGGCCGTCCTGGATGGCCCAGCCGATGCCGGCCACCAGGTCGAAGAAGGCCTCGCTCAGCCAGGCCGCCGAGAGTTCGATCCGGAAGGCGCCCTGCTGCTGCCCGCGCAGGAAGAGTGCGTGCATCCGGTCGATCTGGGAGTCCCAGAGGTCGTTGATGTCGGCGTCGTCGTAGAGCTGGTTCTCGCCGGCCAGGAACGCGCAGAGCGCGGCGTCCGGGACGACCGCGTCGACCAGGCGGCGCAGCGCGGTGTGAGCGTCGCCCTCCTCGACGGCCGCGGTGTCGAGCGCGGCGCCGAACCGGCGGAGCCCGAGCAGGCCGACCTCGCGGATCAGCGCGTCACGGCCCGGGAAGAGCCGGTGCAGGGTGGCGCGGCTGATGCCCGCGGCGCGGGCGATCTCGTCGAGGTGGGCGGTCGGGCGGCGGGAGAGCACGCCGACAGCGGCTTCGAGGACGGAGTCACGATCGGTGGCCATGGAGCGAGTGTACGCTGAATGAGACATGGATGTCTCAAAATTAATTCCGATGACGCAGATGAGGCGAGAGTCGATGGGCGGCGGGCAGCAAAAAACCGGGGACGGCACCTGCCGTCCCCGGTCGCGGGCTTCTGCGGTCAGCTCTGGTTGTAGAACCCGGTCTCGTCCAGGGGTCGGTCGATGACCATCACCTCGACGTCCGCCGGGGTCAGCAGGAACACCCGGCGGGCGATCCGCTCGATGCCGCCACGGGTGCCGAAGATCAGACCGGAGGCGAAGTCGACCATGCGCTTGGCCTCGGCCTCGTCCATCTCGGTGAGGTCCATGACCACCGGGATGCTGGCCCGGATGTGCTCGCCGACCGTGCGGGCTGCCTCGAATCCGGTCGGCCGCAGGGAGACGATCTTGGTGGGGGCTGGGGAGGACTGCACCGTCTCCTGCTCGACCCACTCGTCGTCGTACACCGCGGCCGGGTAGTTCCCGGAGGGCATCAGCCACCCGTTGTGGTGCTCGTCGCGAAGTGCTCCCATGCCGCGCCTCCCTGCCTCGTTCCGTACAGGTCCCCCGGGTGCGCGTGTCCTTTTGACACGTCATCCACTCGTCGGAACTGTCCGAGTATCGCACTGATCACCGGTACCGTGCCCGCTCGCGACCCCCGTACGAGTCGTGCCGCGCCGGAAGCCCGGGCGGACCCGGACACCTCTTGCGACGCTGGTGCGCGACGTACGGTTGCGCGCGTAGACCATATCGGTCGCGGTCACCGCGCAATTGACCTTCTGTCAACAATGCGGGAACGATTTCACACACGTCCGACAGTGACCCCCGGCCGGCCGAGCGGATCGGCGGGTCCGACGCGCCCGGCGCACCGGGTCGGGCGCCGGGCGCTCAGGCCGCGGTCGAGCGCCGCCGGGCGGCGGCCCGCCACAGCGAGACCAGACTCACCAGGCAGAGCACCCCGATGGCCCCGGCCGACAGCAGGAACGCCGTCGACCCGGGCTCGCGCGCGGTGGCCGCGGCCGTGACGTAGACCGCCGTCAACGGCGTCACCCCCAGCGCCGTCGCGGTGACGAAGGGGACGAACGGCACCCCGGAGAAGGCGGCGCCGTAGTTGCCCGCCTGGAACGGCAGCCCGGGCAGCAACCGCAGCAGGAAGACGCTGCGGAAGCCCTGCTCGGTGAAGCGGCGGTCCAGGGAGAGCAGCAGCCGCCCGCGCAGGTAGGGGCGGAGCGCGTCCCGCCCGAGCCGGCGGGCCAGGACGAACGCCATTGCCGCGCCGAGCGTGGTGCCGAGGACGGCCAGCACCACGCCCTGCTGCACGCCCAGCAGCAGCCCCGCGGCCGCGTTGAGCGCCGGCCGGGGGAAGAACGCCACCGTGCCCAGTGCGTAGATCGCCACGAACACGGGAGCCGGCGGCACGCCGGGCGGGAGCCCGCCGTCGAGCAGCGCCGTCGGGCTCCACAGCAGGAGCGAGCCGGCCGCGGCACCGAGGATCGCCAGGAGCGCCGCGAACCGGACCCGGACCGCGCGCGGCAGACGCCCCGCGGGCGCGGGAACCGTCGGTGAGGACACCGCCGGCGAGGCGTCCGTCGGCACGGGGCCGGTCTCTGCCGGTACGGGCGGCGTCGGGGGTGTCACGGCTGCGGGCACGCCCCCGAGCCTAACCGCGGACGTCACCGGTCCGGGAGGCGGGACCGTCCGTGCCCGCGCCCGTGCTCAGAGTCGGACGGGCGGCCGGAGGCCGGTCCACAGCTGGTTGAGTCCCCCGTTGGCGCCCCACTGGATCACCGGGGCGCCGTCGCTCGCGTCGTACCCGGCCACGTCGAGCACCAGGCCGTTGCCGTTGCCGACGGTGCCGACCGGGTCGCTGTTGACCCCGGGGACGTACCAGCGCTGGCTGCCCGACGCCGGTCGCGGTGCGCAGTGCGACTGGACGGGCCGTTCGCCCCAGACGGTGCTGCCGCCCGGGATGTCGAGGCACAGCCCGCTGTTCCGGTTGACCAGGAACCCGTTGCTGTTGGCCGCCCACTGCTGGTTGGCCCCGCCCGTGCAGGTCCACTGGCGGACGGGCGCACCCGCGTCCCTGCGCCAGTCGGAGACCTCCAGGCACTTGCCGGTGGAGTGGTTGAAGAGCTCGAAGTAGGGGGTGTAGCTCGGTATCTGCTCCGAGGCGGCCGCCGAGGCCGACCCGGTCACGGCGAGGCCGGACGCGAGGGCGAGGACGGCGGCGCCGGAGGCGAGCCGGCTGCCGAGGGATGCGCGCATGGGGTGGTCCCTTCGCTGTCGAGACGGGGTGCTGGAGTTGTCTAGCGGACGCTGCCGGCCGGCCACGGCGAGTAGAACCAGACCTGGTTGAGGCCGTTGTTCTTCCCCCACTGGGCCACGGGGGTGCCGTCGTCGGCGCTGGAGCCGGTGAGGTCGAGCAGGAGACCGCTGTGACCGTTGGTCAGGGTGCGGATCCCGCTGTGGTGGACGACGGTCTCGGTCCAGGTCTGGTTGAGCCCGCCGTTGCAGGTCCACTGGCCGGCCCGGGTGCCCCAGGTGGTGCTGTATCCGGGGATCTCCAGGCACTTGCCGCTGCGGACGTTGACGAACTCGCCGCGGTCGGTCCGGACCCACTTCTGGTTGTCGCCGCCGGTGCAGGTCCACTGGCGGACGGGTGCGCCGTCGTCGGTGCGCCAGTCCGCTACCTCCAGGCACTTGCCGGTGGCGGCGCTGTTGATCTCGAACGGGGTGCTGTCGGCGGCCCCGGCCGGCGCCGGTACCGCCAGTGCGAGCGCACCGGCGAGGACGGCGGCGGGGCCGAGACGGACGGCGAGCGTACGGCGGGCGGTGCCCATGGTTCCTCCTGCGGTGGGGTGGGTTCGCGAACGGGGAGGACGGCCCGGACGGCTCCGGGGTCAGTGGTGCGGGCCGGGCGGGAACGGCGAGGGCGCCCAGACCTGGTTGTAACCGCCGGTCGGACCCCACTGGATGACGGGCGTGCCGTCGGCCGGGTCGGAGCCCGAGACGTCGAGGTTGAGGCCGCTGTTCAGGTTGACGATAGTGCGGCTGCCGCTGTGGAGCCGGTTGGCGTCGCTCCAGGTCTGGTTGCGTCCCCGGTTGCAACTCCACTGGCCGCCCTGGGTGCCCCAGGTGGTGCTGTACCCGGGGATCTCCAGGCACTTGCCGCTGTGGACGTTCACCAGCTCGTCGCGGTCGGTCCAGTACCACTTCTGGTTGTCGCCGCCGGTGCAGGTCCACGTCCGGACCGGGGCGCCGTCGTCGGTGCGCCAGTCGGCGACCTCCAGGCACTTGCCGACGGCGAGGTTCCCGAGCTGGAAGTGCGCGGAGTCCGCGGCGTGCGCGGGCGGGGACGGGGCGGTGACGGCCAGTCCGAGGGCGAGGGCGAGGCAGGCGGCGGTGGAGCCGGCCCGCCGGGCGAGTGCGGTGGGAGTGCTCACGGTCTTCTCCTGACGGTGGGTCGGGTCGGGTGGTCGCGGTACCGGAGGGGACCGGTGCGGGGCGGGGTGGCGGACCCGCCCCGCACCGGCGCGGTCCACCGCTTTCAGAGCGGGGTGCTGCCGTCCTTCCAGACGAAGAAGAACTGGTTGACGACGGTGCTGCGCGGCCACTGGATCGCCGGGGCGCCGGGGTCGAAGGAGACCTCGGCCACGTCGAGGGCGAGCCCGCTGTGGACGTTGACGAACTCCCGGTAGGTGCGCAACCCGTAGAAGAGACCGGTGATCCTCCAGCGCTGGTTGCTCCCCCCGTTGCAGGCCCACTGTCCGACCGGGGTGCCGGGGGTGGTGCTGTACCCGGGGATCTCCAGGCACTTGCCGCTGTGGACGTTGACGACGGCCCCTTCGGTGATCCGCCACTTCTGGTTGGCGCCGCCGGTGCAGGGCCACTGCCGGACGGGTGCGCCGTCGTCGGTGCGCCAGTCGGCGACCTCCAGGCACATCCGGGTGTGGATCGGGGAGATCACGACGTTCTGGTCGATGGTGATGATCTCCGTCGGGACCTCGTACGCCGCCGCGGGGCCGGCGCCGGCGAGTACGGCGGTCGTGACGAGGGCGAGGACGGCCGCTGCGGAGGCCGAGCCGGGACGACGCTTCACGATGGTGCGACGGGTCATGGGGCCCTCACGGCGTGTTCGAATATGGACATACCTGGGACACGGCGGTCCGTGCTCACCACGAAGCGCCGGGAGTCAAGGGCGGATGGTCGGATGTACCCGGTCCCCCCGACCGGTTCGCAGGGTTCGACTGAGGATCATTCGAAAGGGTTGTGCGGCACCTGAGGAAAGTTCATGAACCCTGAGAAGTGGCCGGGTTCGGTGGCCGAGGGTGTGCGGGCGGGGCGTGCGGGGAGCGGCGGAGGGCGCGAACGCGTGCGCCCCGGCCGCGGGGTGGCTGCGGCCGGGGCGTTTCGGTGGTCGGGGGGTCGGGGCGTTGCGGGGTCGGGTGGTGCGCGCCGGAGGACGGTTCCGGCAGCGGGTTCAGCCGTCCTTCCGCTGCCCGGTTCCGGTGCGGTCGGTCCGGCCCGGGACGGCGGCCGGTGCGGGGTGCGGGGCGGGGTGAGGGGTGCGCTCCGGAGCGGGCTTCTGGGCGGTGGCCGGCGCCCGGTCGGGCTCGGCCCGGCGCAGGGCGCCCGCGCTGAGGAACAGGGCGACGGAGAGCGCGGTGACGACCCCGAACGAGACGGTGAGCGAGGTGGCCTGCGCCAGCCCGCCGACGATCGCGGGCGCGATCAGCCCGGAGGTGTAGGTGACGGTGGCGACGCCGGCGATGGCCTGGCTCGGGTTGGTGCCGATCCGGCCGGCCGCGGCGAAGGCCAGCGGCACCACCACCGCGACGCCGACCCCGATCAGCGCGAAGCCGGGGATGGCCAGGGCCGGGCTGTCGGCGACGACGACCAGCAGGCCGCCGGCGGTGGCGATCGCCCCGCTGAGCCTGGTGGCCCGGACGGCGCCGAGCCGGCGGATCGCCGCGTCGCCCGCGAGCCGGCTGACGGCCATGGTGAGGGAGAAGGCGGTGTACGCGGCGGCGGCCACGGTCGACGAGGCGCCGGTGACGTCCCGGAGGTAGACGCCGCTCCAGTCCATCGACGCGCCCTCGGCGAACACCGCGCAGAAGCCGACCAGTCCGATCACCAGCGAGCTGCGCGGCGGCAGTGCGAACCGCGGCGGCTCCTCGGCCCCGTCCGGAGCCCGCAGGTCGGGCAGGGCGCGGCAGACCGGCTGGCTGACGGCCAGCAGGACGAGCGCGGTGACGGCGAGCTGGAGGCGCGCGTCGAGGTCCTGGTGGGCGGCGACGATGCCGAACCCGGCGGCCAGCAGCCCGCCGGCGCTCCACATCCCGTGCAGTCCGGACATGATCGAGCGGCCGAGCCGCTGCTCGATCTCCACGCCCTGGGCGTTCATCGCGACGTCGGCCATGCCGGCGCTGGCCCCGTAGAGCAGGAGGGCCGGGCAGAGGAGCGGCAGCGAGGGGGCGAGGGGCGGCAGGATCAGGGCCAGGCACCAGAGCGAGAGCAGCCCGCGGACCGCCGCCCGGCCGCCGTAGCGGTGGACGAACCGTCCGGCCAGCGGCATCGCGAGGGACGAGCCGATCGCGGGCATCACCAGGGCCAGGCCCAGCTGGCCGGGGGAGAGGTCGAGACGGTCCTGGATCCACGGGATCCGGCTGACGAACGTGCCGCTCACGGCCCCGTGCACGGCGAAGACGAGGGAGATGGAGGCCCTGGCCCGGCGTGGTGAGTCCAGTGTGTCGAGGGGTGGTCCTGCGGTCGAGGTGCTGGTCATCCGGCTTCTTCCCTCCCCGCCGCGCCGGAGGCGCGGCGGTGCCCTGAGGTGGTGGTTCCTGGTGGGTGGCTGCTGCTGGGGGTGGTACCCGTCGAGCGGTACCTGTGATCGGTGCCCGCGCGGGGTCGTCGGTGTGCGGCGGCGACGTGGGATAAATTATCAGGAAGGGACCCTGATAGAAACACTCTGGAAGGATGTCCGCCCATGACCACCGCGCGTACGGCCACGCCGAGCACCGCCCGGGCGATCAACGACCGGTTGGCGCTCAACCTGCTGCTCGACCAGGGACCCCTCACCGCCACCGAGCTGCGCGACCTCACCGGCCTCTCCCGGCCCACCGTCGCCGACCTGCTCGAACGGTTGCAGCGCACCGGGCTCGTCGCCGTGGTCGGCGAGCGCGGTGAGCAGCGGCGCGGCCCGAACGCCCGGCTCTACGCGCTGGTCGCCTCCCGTGCGCACCTCGCGGCCGTCGACGTCCGCGAGGGCGGCGTCTCGCTGGTCGTCGCCGACCTCGCCGGACAGGTCCTCGCCTCCGCGGACATCCCGGTCGACGTGCCCGGTGGCGACTCCGCGGTCGACGGCCCCGCCGCCGTCGACCGCCCCGCCGCCGACCGTGCGAGTGCCGACCGCGACACCGCGGCCCGGATCGTCCGCACCCTGCTCGACACCGCCGCCCGGGCCGGCGCCGGCCACCTGCACACCGTCGCCGTCGGCGCCCCCGGCCTGGTCGACCCCGCCACCGGCCGCCTCCAGTCCACCGGCGAGCTGCCCGCCTGGCACGCCGAACTCCTCGCCGCCCTGCGGGCGCTCCCCGGCACCGACGTGATCCTGGAGAACGAGGTCAACCTGGCCGGCCGCGCCGAGTACCGGACCGGTGCCGCCCGCGACCGGGAGGACTTCGTGCTCATCTGGCTCGGCCACAGCGTCGGCGCCGCCGTCGTCCTCGACGGCAGGCTGCGCCGCGGGGCGAGCGGCGGCACCGGTGAGATCTGCTTCCTGCCCGTTCCCGGCTCCACCGGCCTGCCCAGTGCGACCAGCTGCGAGGGCGGCTTCCACGGGCTGGCCGGCAGCGCGGCCGTCTGCGCGCTGGCCCGCGCCCACGGGCTGCCCGCCGACCCCGCCGACGACGCCTCCGCCGCCGAGGCCGCCGTCCGGGCCGCCCTGCGCGCGCCCGGTGACGATCAGCCGGGCGGGCCCTTCCTGGAGGAGCTGGCCGAGCGGATCGCCGTCGGGGCCTCGGCCGTCTGCGTCGTCCTGGACCCGGGCTGCGTCGTCCTCGGCGGCGAGACCGGCCGGGCCGGCGGCGCCGAGCTCGCCGCCCGGGTGGAACGTCGGCTCGCGATGCTCTCCCCGCTGCGCACCGAGGTCCGGGCCGGCGAGGCGGGCGGCGGCGCGGTGCTCGGCGGCGCCGTCCTCACCGCCGGTGACGCCGTCCGCCGGGACCTCTTCGGCGAGCCGTAGGCACGCAGGGGCGGCGGACGCCCTCCGGCGGACCGGCCGTCGGGCGGGCGGGCCGGTCGACGGACCCATCCGGGCCGGCCGTGCCGTCGCCGGCGGCGGCCCGGCCGGGCGCCGCTTGGCCGTGCGGGCACCCGGTACGGCAGGATGGCCGCGGGGGGCTCCGGCCAGGGCCCGCCGTGTCCGCACCGCGTCCGCCGTCACGCGTACCGGCACCCGAACGATCGTCAGGAGTCGCACCATGGGCCAGCCCGGGGCACCGGTCAACCCGTACCGCATCAGCGAGGCCGCGGCGCTGCTCGGCGTGAGCGCCGACACCATGCGGCGCTGGGTGGATGCAGGCCGGGTCGTCGCCGAGCGTGACGAGCACGGTCACCGGATCGTCCCCGGCGCCCAGCTGGCCGCCTTCGCCCGCGAGCTGGCCCGCCCGGAGAATGCGACCGAAGGGCGTGCCTCGTCCGCGCGCAACCGCTTTCCCGGCATCGTCACCGACGTCGTGCTCGGCGACGTCGCCGCCCAGGTGGAGATCCAGGCCGGGCCGTTCCGGGTGGTCTCGCTGATCAGCCGGGAGTCCGCGGAGGAGCTGGAGCTGGTGCCCGGAGCGCCTGCCACTGCCGTCATCAAGTCCACCAATGTGATGATCGAACGGCGCTGAGCGCGACCCGAGAACCCGTCAGGAGAGGATCGCCCGATGCCCCACCCCCCGCTGCCGTCCACCCAGAGCGCCGTCTTCGCGATCGAGGCGATGGCCGCCCGGCACGGCCGTGCGGTGAGCACCGATCACGACATCGGTCACGACCGGACCTTCGCCGGTCTGGTCGGCACCGGCGGCGGTGGTGACGAGCTGGCCGCGATACCCCACGAGGCCCTGGTGGAGATCCCGGGCCGGCCCGGGATCACCGTCCGGCTCTTCGTCCACGACGAGGCCGTGGTGACGGTCGACCACATCGCCTTCGACGTCCCGCGCGACAGCGTGCCGGCCTTCCTGAACTCGGTCTGGTCCGATCTGGTCCACCTCAAGCGGCGGGCCTTCCCGCCCGCCTGCACCATGATCGTCACCGTGCCGGGTGAGCCCGCCTACCGCGAGGCCGTCACCCTGCCGGTCCTCACCCCGTGGCTCGCGGGGAAGATCCGCTGACCACCCGGCCGGTGCCCGCAGTGTCCGCGGTGCCCGCCGGCCCGGCGTACCCCTCGACCGCGCACCTCCCACCGGCCGACGACCGACCCGACCACCGACCCGATGATCGACCCGACGAGCGACCCGATGAGCGAATTGATGCGCGCACCGATGAGTGAACCGATGAACGGACCGATGACCGACTCACCCCGCCCGCAGGGCTCCGCCCCCCGCCCGGTGCTGGCCGTCGCCCACCGGGGCGACCCGTACCGGTACCGCGAGAACACCCTCCCGTCGATCGAGTCGGCGCTCGCCGCCGGGGCCGACGCCGTCGAGGTCGACGTCCGGCTCACCAGGGACCGCGTCCCGGTCCTGCTGCACGACGCGACGCTGGAACGGCTCTGGGGTGACCCGCGCGCACTCGACCGGGTCACCGCCGAGCAGCTCGACGACCTGGGTGACGGGCAGTACGCCGTCCCCACCCTCGCCGAGGCGCTCAAGGCCGCGGAGGCGTCGCCGACGGCCAGGCTGCTCATCGACCTCGACGACCCGACGCCCGCCGCGGCGGCCTGGGAGGCCGTCACCGGGCTCGGCGCCGAGCGGCGGGTCGCGTTCTGCGGCCCGGCCACCGCGATGCTCGCCGTCCGCGCGCTCGCCCCCGGGGCGGAGATCGCGCTCACCTGGAAGCAGCCCCGGCTGCCCGTCCGCGCCCTGCTGGACGACCTGCGCCCGCACTACCTCAACCCGCCGTTCGGCCTGGCCACCCCGGAGTTCACCGCAGCCGCGCACCACGCCGGGCTCGCCGTCTCCACCTGGACCGCCGACCTGCGCCGCACCATGCGCAGGCTGCGCGCCGCAGGTGTCGACTCGATCACCAGCAACCGGATCGCCGTCCTGCGCTCCGTCCTGGACGGCAGCCGGTGAACGACGGCGAGGTCCTCGGGCCGAGAGCGCTCGGCCGCGCGCTGCTGGCCCGGCAGCACCTGCTGACCCGTACCGCCGCCACCCCGGCCGCGATGATCGGGCACCTCGGCGGCCTCCAGGCCCAGGCCGTCCCGCAGCCGCCCTACCTCGGGCTGCTCGCCCGGCTGGACGGCTTCACCCCGGACGCGCTCGACGAGCTGATCGAGGGGCGGCAGGCCGTCCGGATCGCCCTCCAGCGCGGCACCATCCACCTGGTCACGGCGGAGGACTGCCTCACACTGCGCCCGTTGCTCCAGCCGGTGCTGGACCAGGGGCTGCGCGCCACCTTCGGCAAGCGCCTGGACGGTCTCGACCTCGACGCGCTGGCCGCCGAGGCCCGCGCCCTGGTGGAGGAGGAACCCCGGACGTTCCAGCGGCTCGGCGTCGAGCTGGCGGCCACCCGCGCCGACCGCGACCCGGCCGCGCTGGCGCAGGCGGCGCGCTGCCTGCTGCCGCTGGTGCAGGTCCCGCCGCGCGGCCTCTGGGGCCGTGGCGGCCCCGCCGCGCACACCACCGCCGAGGACTGGCTCGGCCGTCCGCTCGATCCTGCGCCCTCGCTCGACGACCTCGCCCTGCGCTACCTGGCGGCCTTCGGTCCGGCCACTGTCGCCGACCTGCAGAAGTGGTGCGGCCTCAGCCGGCTCGCCCCGGTGCTGAAGCGCCTCGCCCCCGGTCTGGTCACCTTCCGCGACGACCACGGCCGGCTGCTCCACGACCTGCCCGACGCGCCCCGGCCCGACCCGGACACCCCGGCGCCGGTCCGGCTGGTCGCGCCGTTCGACAACCTGCTCCTCTCGCACGCCGACCGCACCCGCGTGCTGCCCGAGGAGTACCGGGGCCGGGTGATGACGCAGAACGGCATCGTGCTCGGCACCCTGCTGGTGGACGGACTCGTCGCCGGGAGCTGGCGGCTGGCCGAGGACCGGCCCGGTGAGCGGGTGGTGACGGTCCGCCCGTTCGTGCCGCAGGCCCGGGCCGACCGGCGTGCGGCCGAGGCGGAGGCCGAGCGGGTGCTGGCGTTCGCGGGCGGGGGCGGGGCGGTCCGCTTCGAGGACCCGGAGTAGGGGCGGACGTTCGACGGTCGGTCCGGTGTTCGGGGAGGGCGACTCGTTCGAGTGTCCTGCGGCGGGTGGTCCGTGCACGGAGCGGCCGGCCTGGCTTGAATCGACCCACCCGTCGGACGGCGGCGCCGCACGCGGCGCCGCCCCGTGAAGTGGAGTCGACAATGGCAGCACCTGTACCGGACGGCGTCTACGCCATCGGCAAGCCGGAGGAGCAACTGCTCACCCTCCAGGAAGCGAAGGAGTTCGTGGTCGTCCTCCCGCCGACCGGTGGGCCCGGCGAGCAGGAGTGGGAGGTGGCCGCGCAGAGCAACGGGAACGTCGTCGTCAAGAACCTCCGGCACGGCAGCTTCCTCGGGCTGGAGGGCAGGCCGGAGGTGAACCAGCAGGTCGTCGGTGCCGCCGAGCCCTTCGAGTGGGTGCTCTACCAGGCCGCCGAGCCGTACTCCTTCCACGTCGTCCTCCCCGGCGGCCCGGTCGACGGTGAGGAACTGGCGCTCGACCTGAGCGTGCTGCGGATCTTCCCGCCGCGTACCGCGCTGCGGCCGTTGGACGTCGAGGACCAGGCGCAGACCTGGTCGTTCAGGTTCCACGAGTGACGGAGGGGCGTCCGGGCCGGTACCGCCACGGCCGGCCCGGGCGCGCCCGAGAGGGAACAAAACGCGCAATTGATCGGATCATCTGCTGAGATGGGGCAGACCTGGACCGATCGACCGGACGGAGACGCGGATGCCGGGGGAGCCGGGGAAACCAGGGGCGCAGCCGGGGGAGCGGGGGGAGCGGGAGGAAGGCCCGTCCGGCGACGGCTCGCAGGCGGAACGGCGCGAGGCCGAACGGCGCGGACCGGTCGACGTCCTCGAAGCGAGGCCCACGGACCACCGCCGTCCCTACCTGATGCTGCCGCCCCCGATCCGGGCCGCGGCCGCGTGGTCGGTGGCGGTCATCCTGCTCATCACCGTCGCCTCGCTGGTGGTCTACGCCCTCGTCGAACTGCGCGCCGCCACCGTCCCGGTCATCCTGGCGCTGCTCGGCACCTCGCTGCTGTACCCCGTGATGCCCTGGATGGTCCGACGCGGCGTCAGCCGCTCGGTCGCCTCCGGGCTCACGTGCGCGGTGCTGGTGGCCGCCGTGGGCGGGGTGATCGCCCTCCTGGTCAACTCCCTGGTGCACAGCGCACCGCAGATCGCCGCCTCGCTCCAGGAGGCCGGCGACCGGATCGCCGCATGGCTCGGCCCGCTCGGCGAGAAGATCCGGCACGCCCTCGACAACGCCCAGGGCGAGACCAGCTCGCTGCTCTCGACCGTCACCGACGGCGTGCTGTCCGGGCTCGGCCTGGCCACCCAGATCGTCACCGGAGCCGTGCTGGCACTCGCGCTGGTCTTCTTCTTCCTCCGCGACGGCCACCGCACCGGCGACGCCATCCGCTCCTACCTGCCCGGCCGCACCGCCGACACGGTCGTCGCCTGTGCCGAGCGGGCCTTCGAGGCGATGGCCGGGTTCATGCGCGGCACGACCCTGATCGCCCTGATCGACGCCTTCTTCATCACCGTCGGCCTGCTCGTGCTGAGCGTCCCCGGTGCGCCCGGCCTCGGTGCGCTGGTCTTCATGGGCGCCTACATCCCCTTCGTCGGGGCCTTCCTCTCCGGTGCGGTCGCCGTCCTGGTGGCGCTCGCCGAAGGCGGCTTCGGGACGGCGCTCTGGGCGCTCGGCATCGTGCTCGCCGTCCAGGTCATCGAGGGCAACATCCTCCAGCCGCTGATCCAGAGCCGCACCGTGGAACTCCACCCGGCCACCATCATGGTCGCGGTGGTGGCCGGCGCCGGGATCGCCGGCATCCTCGGTGCCCTGCTCGCGGTGCCGATCTGTGCCGCCGTCCTGGGCGTCGTCTCCGTCCTGCGGGGCGATCCGAACCGCCGGGCGCGCGGCGGGCGGCGGAACGGCACGGCCCCCGCCGAGGTGGCCGTACCGGAGTAGGCGGCCGGGCGCCGTCCTCCCGGCCGTCCCGGTTGCCCGGGCGGCTGCCCTGCCCGTCCGTCCTGCCCGTCCGTCCTGCCCGATCGTCCGGAACCCGGTTGCCGTGCGTGTGCCGAGTAGTGGAGAGTGCCGGGTGCGGGGGAGCCGCCGAGGTGTCACGAGAGAGGGGCGGGGCTGCTGATGACGGTCGAACGTATCAAGGTGTCGGACGGTGAGGCCGGTCCGTACGGCGTGACGGTCGGTCCGGACGGAGCGATCTGGTACACGCTGGTGCACGCCGGGGAGATCGGACGGCTGGCGGCCGACGGCACGGTGACCGGGTACGGGCTGGGCGCGCCGGAGTGCGGACCGTCGGTGATCACGGCCGGCCCGGACGGCGCGCTCTGGTTCACGCGGATGCGCGACCACCGGATCGGACGGATCGGCACCGACGGGGCCGAGCGCTCCTTCGCGCTGCCGGGCGAGGGCGCCGGTCCGTACGGGATCACGGCCGGCCCGGACGGCGCGCTCTGGTTCACCGAGCTGAGCGCCGACCGGATCGGCCGGATCACCGTGGACGGCGAGGTGACGGAGTACCCGCTGCCCGTCACCGGAGGCTTCCCGTCGATGATCGCCGCCGGGCCGGACGGGGCGCTCTGGTTCACCCTCAACCAGGCCGACGCGGTCGGCCGGATCACGGTCGAGGGCGAGGTGACGATCCATCCGCTGCCCACCACCGGCACCGCGCCGGTCGGCATCGCAAGCGGTGCCGACGGCGCGCTCTGGTTCGTCGGGATCGGCGCCGGGCTGGTCGGCCGGATCGAGGTCGACGGCAAGGTCACGGAGTACCCGCTGCCCGACCGGGCCGCCCGACCGCACGCCATCACCGCCGACCCGGACGGCCGGCTCTGGTTCACCGAGTGGGGCGCCGGCCGGATCGGTTCGCTCGGTCCCGGGGGCGACTACCGGAGCCACGAGCTGCCGGTGTCCGGCGCGGAGCCGCACGGCATCGTCGTCGGCCCGGACGGCGCGGTGTACGCGGCGCTGGAGATCGGCGAGATCGCCCGCCTCGCCCGGTAGCGGAGCCACCGGGCCGGCAGCGGCTACGGCGGGGCGGTCAGCGCGGTGAGTCCGTCCGGCGGTGGTGGGCGGCGGGGGTGTGGCCGAAGACCCGGCGGAAGGCGTCGATGAAGGCACCGGCCGACGCCCAGCCGCAGCGGTGCGCCACCGCCGTGACCGGCAGGTCGTCGGCCAGCAGCTTCAGCGCGTGGTGCAGTCGTAGCTGGGTGCGCCACTGGGGGAAGGTCATGCCCAGTTCGTCGTGGCAGAGCCGGCTGAGGGTGCGGGACCCGGCCCCGGCGGCCCGGCCGAGCTCGGCGAGGGTGCGCCGGTCGGCCGGGTCCCGGTCGAGGAGGGCCCCGACCGCGGCGAGCCGCGGGTCGCGCGGCACGGGCAGGTGCAGCGGCTGCTCGGGGGCGTGCCGCAGTTGGTCCAGCAGGACGGCCAGCACGCGCCGCCCCTCCTCGGTCCGTTCGGTGCCGGGGCTGCTGTACGCGATCAGGAGCTCGCGCAGCAGCGGGCCCACCGCCAGCACGGCCGGGCGGGTCAGCCCGAGCGGGTTCCGGTCCAGCGGCAGGCCGACCGTGTGCAGCACCGTCCGTCCGTACGCGCGGTGCCGGTGGAGCGTCCCGGCCGGGATCCAGAGGGCCCGCGTCGCCGGTGCCACCCAGGTGCCCGCGTCCGTGGTCACCGCGAGCACGCCGCGGCCCGCGTACACGATCTGGTGCACCTCGTGCCGGTGCGCGGCCACCTCCGAGCCGGCCGGCAGCGGTCGCGTGGTGGTCGGGTGGTCCGTCGGGCCGTGCTGCGCACGGTCGGGACCGGGCGGTCGATCGGGTGAGGGGGCGGTTGACGGACAGGGCGTCTGGTCGGGCGTCCGGTCGGGCGACTGATCGGGCGTCTGGTCGGGCGGCGGGGGTTGGCAAGAATCCGGCATCGATCGGCACTTTATCGGAAGTGCGCCACCGGTCCGGTCCCCGATGATCGGCTCGTGACCTCCCAGACCTCGTCCCGAACCGCCCGGACCGGCGGGGCCGGTCGGCCCCGCGGTGCCGCCCCGATCGCCGCGCTGGCCGCCGGCCATGCGGCCGTCGACTTCTACCAGGGCGTCGTCCCCGCCCTGATCCCCTTCCTCGTCGCCGGCCGCGGGCTGGGCTACCTCGCCGCGTCGGGGATCATGCTGGCCGCGACGCTGCTCTCGTCCGTCGTGCAGCCGCTGTTCGGCGTGCTGACGGACCGTTGGGCGATGCCCTGGCTGATTCCGGCCGCGACGGTGACGGCAGGTGCCGGAGTCGGCGTGGCCGGGCTGTTCGGGACCTACCCGCTGGTCTGCGCGGCGGTCGCGGTCTCCGGGATCGGGGTGGCCGCCTACCACCCCGAGTCCGCTCGGCTGGCGCGGGCCGCGAGCGGTACGGGCCACACCCGGATGGGCTGGTACTCGCTCGGCGGCAACATCGGCTTCGCTCTCGCCCCGCTGCTGACCGGCCCGGTGCTGGAGGCCGGCGGGCTCGGTGCGACGCCCTGGCTGGTGCCGCCCGCGCTGGCCGCCGCCGTGCTGACCGGCCCGGTGGTCCGCAACCTGGCCACCCGGACGGCCGTCGCGCAGTCCGCCGCCCCGCGCGGTGGCGGGCACGACGACTGGCCCGCGTTCCTTCGGCTCTCGGCGGTGGTCGGCTGCCGCTCGGTGGTCTTCGTCGGGCTGAGCGCCTTCGTCGCCCTCTACGCCCGGCAGCGGCTCGGCGGCGGGACGGGCGGCAGTTCCGGCGCCGGGACGGTGGCGCTGTTCGCCCTGTTCGCGGGCGGCGCGGTCGGCACCGTCCTGGGCGGGTGGCTCGCCTCGCGCTGGGGCCGGGTGCGGACCGTCCGGTGCGCGTACGCGGCCGCCGTCCCGGCCGTGGCCGGACTGCTGCTGGTGCCCGGGCCGGCGCTGTACGGCTTCGCGGCGGTCGTCTCGCTGGCCCTGTACGTGCCCTTCTCGATCCAGGTGACGCTCGGCCAGGACTACCTCCCGAGCCGGATCGGGACCGCCAGTGGCGTCACCCTCGGCCTCGCCGTCAGCGTCGGCGGGGTCGCCGGCCCGGTGATCGGGCTGCTCGCCGATCACGTGGGTCTGCGGGTCGCGCTCGCGCCGCTGGCGGCCCTGTGCGCGGCGGCGTGGTGGATCGCGCGCCGACTGGTGGAGCCCGCCGGGGCGGCGGCGGTGGCGGCGGCCGGCACGGAGCCGCCGGCCGAAGCGGCGGGGCTGTCCGGGACGGCCGGCGGTCCGGTCCGGGAGTCCTGACGGCGGAGCCCGCCGGGTGCGGCCCCGCGCGGACACCGGTACAGGCTCCGCCGGGCGCCCGGGTCAGCCCTCGCCGCAGAGTTCGGAGGCCAGGTCGCAGAGCCCGGCGCGGTCGGTGCGGCCGGTCTTGGCCAGCAGGTTGGCCATGTGCTTCTCCACCGTGCGGGGGGAGATGGACAGCTTCCGGGCCAGCTCCTGGTTGCCCGGGCGGGCGGCGAGCAGGACGAAGACCTCGTACTCGCGGACCGTCACCCCGCAGGTGCGCAGCCGGGCCGGCACGGCGTCGCGGCCTCCCCGGTGCTGGGCGACACTGGCGCCGGCCCGTCGCAGCAGCGTCCGGCAGGCGGCGGCGACCGGTTGCACCTCCGCCTGGTGGAAGTACTCCTCGGCGGTGCGCAGCCAGGTCACCGGATCGCCCCATCCGTCGGCCAGCGCGGCCTCCGCGGTCAGCCGCAGGGCGAGGTGGTGGGCCAGCGGGAACGGTGCGGCGGTCAGCCGGGCCTCCGTGACCGCACGGGTGGCCTCGGCCGACCGGCCCTCACGGCCCAGCAGGACCGCCTCGGCGAAGCCCAGGAACTGACGGTTCCAGGCGAGTTCGGCGGCCGGCGAGGCCACGGCCCGGTCGAGCTCGGCCCGCCCCCAGCGGCCGTCGGCCACCTCCAGCAGCGGATGCAGGCCGTGCCGGCCGGCCAGGTAGAAGACGCTGGGGTGCTCCTGCTCCCAGACCAGGCCGGCCGCCAGCTCGGCGGTGGCCCCGGCCCGGTCCTCGGCGAGCAGCGCACCGACGGCCCGGCAGAGCCCGTACCGCAGCGGCATCAGGAACGACTCCTCGCCGCCGGCCTGCCGGAACCGGGCCAGTTCGCGTTCCGTCTCCCGGCCGCGGCCGCGGTGCGCGGCCAGGGTGGCGGAACAGAGCAGCAGGTAGCGGTGGGCGGCGAGGTTGCGCAGCCGGGCGGTGGCGTCCAGACAGCGGTCGACGATCTCCCGGGCGGTGTCCCACTCGCCGCGCAGCACCGCGTTCATCGCGAGCAGTCCGTCCAGCGTCTGGGTGAGCATGATCGCGCCGAGCCCGGCGGCGGCCTCGCGGGCCCGCTCCAGCCGGGTGCCGTCGCCCGTGCGCATGAAGGCGTTGGCCCCCAGCCGGAGCAGCGCCTCGACCCGCCAGACCGGCAGGGCGTGGGCCTCGGCGACGGCCAGCATGCGTTCCAGGCAGGCGTCGGCGGCGTCGAAGCCGCGTTCGCGGGCGAGCAGGGCGAGCAGTTGCCAGGCCTGGCAGGCGACCACCGGCAGCCCGGCCCGTTCGGCCACCTCGGCGGCCTGGCGGGCGCGTCGCTCGGCCTCGGCGAGGCGGGTGGCGGTGTCGGTCCGGTCCTGCGGGTCGTGGACCGGCAGCAGGGCGAGGTGTCCCTCGACGACCGCGAGTGCGGCGTCCTGCTCGGGCCGTGGGCGGTCGGCCGAGAGCGTGCGTACGGCGGCGACCTGGGCCACCGCGTCCGGGCCGCGCTCGGCCATGACCGCCGCCCAGGCGAGGCGGGTGTGGAGGTCGATCCGGCGCTCGACGGCGGGGGTCCGGGCCGGTCCCCGGTCGGCGTGGACCGGGGGCAGCGTCCGGGCCAGCTCGAACGCCCGGTCCAGCTGGCCCGCCTCGGCGAGTGCGGGCAGCAGCCGTTCGGTGACGGTGGTCCGTTCGGCGTCCCCGGCGAGCTCGCGGGCGCGTTCCAGCAGGATCACCGCCGAGCTGGCCGCGCCCGCCTCCAGCATCCGCCGTCCGGCCTCCGCGAAGTGCACCGCCGCGCCCGCCCGGTCGCCACCCGCGAGCAGCAGGGAGGCGACCAACTGGCGTCTTTCGTCGGCGAGTTCAGGATCCGTTCGGACGATCGCCCGGGCTGCCCGGCGGGCCAGCGCGGCCCGTTCGGCGGGGGCCAGGGCGGCGGTTACCGCGTCGGCGGTCAGGGCGTGCCGGAACGCGTAGCGGTCGGGGGCGGCGCCGTCCGGCACGATCATGTTGGCCTCGGACGCCGAGCGCAGGTGGCTGAAGAGGGTCCGGTCGTCGTACCCGGTGATCAACTGGACGGTGGTCACCGAGAACCGGCTGCCCAGGGTGGCGGCGGTCAGCAGTAACTCTCGTACCTGAGGGTCGAGTTGGTCGATCCGGCGACTCCAGCTGCGGACGATGGTGCTGGGCACGCCGGTCCGTGGTCCGCCCGGCAGGGTCCAGCGGCCGTCCTCGCCGCGGTGCAGCGCGCGGGAGTCCAGCATGTCGGCGAGCAACTCCTCGACCAGGTAGGGGCAGCCGTCGCCACGTGCGGCCAACTGGTCGATGACGGCCGCCGGTACGTCGGCGACCTCGCTCTCCAGGATCGCCGCGGCCAGCGCGGCGACCTCGGTGGGTGGCAGCGGGCGCAGTTCGGCGACGGTGGCGGCGCGCCGGCGCTCGGCGGTCCGGACCAGGTCCAGGGCGGGGCCCGGTTCGGCGCGCAGCGTGCCGAGCAGCAGCACCGGCAGGCCGTCCAGGTTGTCGACGAGGTACTCCAGCACGGCGACGGTCTCCGCGTCGGTGTCGTGCAGGTCCTCCAGCAGCAGCACGCAGCCCTGGTCGCGGCCGAGTACGGCGAGCAGCCGCAGCAGCGCCTCGGCCAGCTCGACCACCGTCTCCGGGTAGGCGCCCGTGCCGGCCGCCGACGCCCCGTCGCGCCACTCCGGCACCAGCCGGGCGAGCGCCGGGCGGTAGGGGGCGAGTTCGGGATCGGCCGGCGGGCCGGCGGCCCGGAACCGGGAGGAGAGCGCCTCGATCAGCGGGCGGAAGGGCGTCACCGTGCCGGTCGAACTGCCCCGTCCGCGCAGGACCGGAAGGCCCAGCCCGTACGCCTGGTAGGCGCATTCGCCGGCCAGCCTGGACTTGCCGATACCGGCCTCGCCGAGCAGGAAGACCGCCCCGCCGGCCCGCTGCCGGGCGGCGGACAGCACATCGCCGAGCAGTCCGATCTCGGCTGCCCGGCCGACGGTGATCGACGACGTGGTGCGCATGGCCGCAGGCTACTTGACGTGGCATCTGTTCTGAAGGGCGGCGAATCGGCCACGAAGCAGACACGGTACGAACACGGGAGGATTACGGCTCGACCACATGGATGGGGCGGTGGTCCGGCGGGGTGACGGGTGTGACGGATGTGATCACTGGGTCGGGTGGGGTGTCCGGGAGTGGGGAGGCCGGGGTGCGGAGCGGTGTTCCGGAACGGTGCGGCCGGTTCCGGCGGGGCGGAGGGGGCGGGTGGCACGGCCGTCCCGCCGGGTGGTGCAGGTGGGGCGCACAGGAGCACGGGGTGCGGGCGGACGGCGGCGGGTGCGGGCCGGTCGGCTTGCAATTCCGGGGCGCGGGGCGCGCCGGGAGGGGCGCACGGGCGCACGGCGCGGTGCGGCGGCGCGTAGTGGCGCGGGGCCCCCCCCGGGGGGGGGCCGGACCCCC